>NZ_JAJSLU010000011.1:0-57512 GCF_023063025.1 Pseudomonas sp. YL2
AACCCCGCAGACATCCATTTGCGTGCGGGCTTCTGTGCATCTGGCCTAAGGCTTACGCCCGGCGCCCATGCATCCGCGCCAGTTGCCGCTCGAGCATCGACGGATACGGCTCCATCAACCGCTCGACACAGCAAGCCCCCTCAGGGCTGGCGATCGGGCGGATCCGCGCACGCTGGCGAATCAGCGCATCGTCTCCGATCTTGCGCTCGACCAGCAGCAGGTTGCGACTGTGTTGCGACAGGGCCAGGGCATCCTGAGCCGAATCGGTCAGCAGCAGGTCGATCTGGCTCAGGCCGAACAACTCGTCGCCCAGGGTCAGGCCCAGTTGCAATTGCAGGGTGATGCCGCTGTCGGCGACTTCGATCTGCAACTGATGGCCCAGCGCCCGCAGCAACTCGCCGCAGCAGATGGCGTTGGTCAGGTAGTCGTCACCGCTGTCTTCGGTGTGGAACAGCATCAGTGTGCTGCCATCGTTCAGGGTTTCGATTTCGCCCTGATACAGCGAAGCGGCCTGATCGAGACAATCGCGATAGCGCTCCAGCAACTCTTCCAGACGGGCACGCGGCAGGCGCCGCAGTTGCTCTTGCGAACCCAGCTGGATCGCCAGCACCGCGCTGTGCTGCGGCACGCTTGGTGTCGCTTTACGCGGCGCCGGAACAGCTTCGGTCAGCGACTCGTCGCGCAGATCGGCAAACGGGTCTTCGTCGTCATCATCGTCTTCAACGGTGCTGACCACGTGGCGCGGCGCCGGTTTTTGCGCGGCCATCGGGCGGGTTTCGTCAAAGCTCGGGTCACGCAGGTTGCGCACTTCGAACTCTGGCTCATCCTCTTCCTCGAACTCGGGTTCCGGCTCTGGCTCAGGTTCAGGCGCAGGCTCCGGAGCGTAGTTGGCGTGCAGCTGACGCGCCAGATCGCCGATTTCGTCCTGACGATCTATGCCCGGCGTGTGTTCGTCGATGCGCCGCAGCCAGACGCGCAATTGCAGCAACGGCGTCGATAGATAGCGCCCCATGCGCAGGCTCAGGGCCAGCGACAGGGCCAGCAGAATCGCACTGAGAATGCCCATGCTCTGCAGGCTGATGGTCATCGGCTGCTGGAACTGATCCATGTCCAGGCTGATGCGCAGTTGCCCGGCAGTCACGTCCTGGAAGGTGATCTTGCTCTCGTACATGCCCTCGGCTTCGCCCAGCAGGCTGTGCTTGGGACGCTGACCGGATTCGGCGAGGATGCGGTTGTCCACGCTATAGATAGCGGCGTGTGCCACCAGCTTGTTCTTGGTCAGGTTGTTGAGCAGCACGTTGAGGCTGAGGATGTCGTTGGACACCAACAGTTCAGTGGCGGAGGTGGCAGTCTGCGTGGTCAGGCTTTCGCCCAGCGCATCGGCCTGCTCGTGCATGGCCTGCTTGAACTGCAAGCCCATCACCCCGGCATAGATCACCAGGGCCAGAGCGACCAGGATCACGTTATGGCTGGCAATGCGCAATGCAATCGGCACACGGCGGTGGCGCAGTGCACGGAAGATCAGCAGGAAGAAGTTATCGGTTTTAACTGGCGTGGGCCGGTTCACTGAGCTCGGCTCTTTTGTCCGTGAAGTTGACGCGCAGTATAGCGACAGGCCCTAGACCGGCAAAGCGCTCGCGGTGCCCGATGGTCACTGAAAGTGGGTAGAATGCGGTTTTTTTCCAGTTGCGGGGGTGCGCGTTGCGCGAAATCGTCCTGATTAACATCACGGGAGTCGACCGTCCGGGTCTGACTGCGGCCATTACCGGCGTTCTGGCACAAGGTGGTGTGAACATTCTCGACATTGGTCAGGCGGTGATCCACGACACCCTGTCGTTCGGCATCCTGGTCGAGATTCCCGACTCCGAGCAAGGCAAAGCCGTGCTCAAGGACATCCTGTTCAAGGGCTACGAGCTCGACCAGCAGGTGCGCTTCACCCCGGTGTCCGAAGAGGATTACCAGCAATGGGTGGGCAATCAGGGCAAAAAACGCCACATCGTCACCCTGTTGACCCGCAAAGTAACCGCCGGCCAATTGCAGGCGGTCAGCTCGATCACCGCCAAATATGGCCTGAACATCGACCATATCGACCGTCTGTCGGGTCGCATGCCGCTGGACACTCCGGCGGACAAGGGCAAGGGCTGCATCGAGTTCTCCGTGCGTGGTGAAGCGGCTGATCCGCAGGCGCTGCGTGCCGAATTCCTCAGCGTTGCGCAGGAGCTGAACGTCGACATCGCCTTCCAGGAAGATTCGCTGTTCCGCCGCAACCGGCGTCTGGCGGTGTTCGACATGGACTCCACGCTGATCGAAGCCGAAGTCATCGACGAACTGGCCAAGGCCGCCGGTGTCGGTGAGCAGGTCTCGGCCATCACCGAGCGCGCGATGGCCGGCGAACTGGACTTCCGCGCCAGCTTCAAAGAGCGCCTGGCGTTGCTCAAAGGTCTGGATGTCAGCGTGCTGGACTCGATCGGCGCTTCGCTGCGCCTGACCGAAGGCGCGGAAACCCTGTTCGCCGAACTCAAGCGCCTGGGCTACAAGACCGCGATCCTGTCCGGCGGCTTCACTTACTTCGCCAAACAGCTGCAGGCCAAACTCGGTATCGACTACGTGTTCGCCAACGAACTGGAAGTGGTCGACGGCAAGTGCACCGGCGTGGCCATCGAGCCGATCGTCGATGCGCAGCGTAAAGCGGATCTGCTGAAGGAACTGGCGCACAAGGAAGGCTTGCGTCTGGAGCAGACCATCGCTGTGGGCGACGGCGCGAATGACCTGCCAATGCTGGCGATTGCCGGGCTGGGTGTGGCGTTCCGCGCCAAGCCGCTGGTCAAGCAGTCGGCGAAGCAGGCGATTTCCACCCTTGGGCTGGATGGTGTGCTGTATCTGCTGGGCTTTCGCGATCGCGATGGGCAGCTCTGAAATCTCGGTTGTCTGAGCGGGCCCTTTCGCGAGCAAGCCCGCTCCCACATTGAACTCGGTCTCCTGTGGGAGCGGGCTTGCTCGCGAAGGGCTCAACCCGATCTAAAGCGACTTCCACAACGAATCGAAATCCTCCTCGCCCCCGCCATGCTGCGCGGCCTCCAGCGAGCGATAGGCAAACTGATTGAAACTGTGCGTACTCGCCACCCGTCGATCCAGCCCGGCGCGGTGTTCTTCGCCGTGGGTGTTGATCAGCACTTTATTGCCTTCCTGAAACGGCAGGCGCGGGGCGAGCAAGGTCGCGGGCAAGTCGATGGCGCTGATCTCCGGTAGCAGCAGACCGCGCAAATACTGACTGTGATCATCTCGCGAGCGCACCAGTTGCAAACCGCAAGGTTCGGCGTGTGGCGCCACCAGTTCTATGCCCATTTGCGGCCCGCTGCCGCGCACCTGACGAATCCAGCGCACCACCGCGATGCTCCAGCCCTGATTCGCACTGTCCTGAATCCCGAGCATTTCCCCGGCCTGCAATTCGACGGGTACTTCGCTTGGCCACGCCAGACAATAGCCGCCGGGACTGTGGTTGATCACCGGCAAGCTGTAGGTCGGGTAGTGCGGAGGGCTGTCCGCGTTGCTCTCGTCTTCGCCCAGATGGTCGTACTGGATTTCTTCGTACGGCAGCAACTCTTCAGTCCCGCCCTGCGGTGCGGCGTCGAAGGCCTGGCTCCAGCTGTCCTTTTCGCCCTGGACCACCACGCGACTGAAATTGGCCGCGCGAGCACCCGGATGTTTCAGCAGTTCGCTGAAGCTGCGTTCGCCGCCCAGGTAAAAGTGCAGGGCGCTCATGCCGACGCACACGGTCAGGCTGCCTTGACCGGCGGTGCGCTGAAAACTGCGCTCGGCGGCCTGGCCCCAACTGGCGTGCAAATGTTGCAGGGTATCGAGGCTCAGTCCTGCCGGGACCGGTAGCGGCGTCGACGTCTCCTGCTGCAGTAAATGCGCTTCGATCATGTTCACCAGCGGTTGCGGATCTAAGCCCAGCAATGCGCCCTGTTGTTCTTTGCGAAACATGCTGCGGTAGCGCGGGCCGGCGTCCAGTTCAGCGCTGATGGCGAACAGTCCATCCTGCGGGCTGCCGGGATGCAGCTTGAGCAGGGCACTCCACGGCTCCAGCACTTCGGCCAGCCGGGCGATCTGGTTCTGGCGCAGTTGATTGCAACGGGCGCTGCCCAGCAGCAGGGCGGCAATGTAGGTCTGTTCCAGGCTCAGTTCGCTGCTCAGGCTCGCCAGATCGTCATGCACCCGACGCTGTTGCAACTGCAAGGCGCAAGCGCAGCGATACAACTGATGCAGCTCGAACCACAGATGTTCCGGCGGCGGACTGTACAACTGCGTCGCCCGCAGCAGTTGCCCCTTGAGCGCATGCGCGGCCCGTTGCAGGGCCTGACTGACCAGCGCCGCCCGCTCTTTGTGGTACTTGGGGACAATGCGCAGAACGATCTGCTTGTAGCCGATAGCCAGATGACTTTGCAGCGCCTGACACAGGTTGCTGATCTTGCGCGAGCGGTCATCGAGCATGATTGCCTGATGCAGGAAGTGCCGCTCCAGATGCTGGCAGACGAAGTAAACCTCAGGGCGCAGCAGTTCGAGGAGTTGCAGGCGATTGTCACTAGGGGTGAGCAATTGGTTAAGTTCGCCCAGGCCTTGGTACAACTGGCGGGCGGTTTCGCCGATGTTGGCCTTGGGCAGGCCGGCGATCCAGCGCTTGAGGTCGCGCGGGGTGGCTTCACAGAACGACAGGCGCGTTTGCGTCGGGATCGGGGCGCGCAGGGAGGGTTGGGGGCGTGACTCACTCATGCCGTGACTGGCTCCAGCGGCGAAATTGGCAACACCAAGAACTCTAGCAGCTGTGGTCTGTTTCGCCGGATGGCGTCAGGCTTTTTGACCGCTGGTCTACTGGCCGGATGCCATTCAACAAGCCCTACTAGTCTCTCAGACGTGCGATCGGAAACGCACGGTTGCACGGCCTGCCGTCAACCTCGGGCAGGTCTCCCGAAACTTCAAGGAGATGAGGTTCATGTCTAAATATGCAGTGGCAAATCAATGGGGCGGTAGTTCGGCACCGTGGCATCCGGGTGGAACCTGGGTGCTGGGCGGGCGGGACAACCAGCAAGTCGTCGCCATCGAGATCAAGTCGGGCGATGGCGGCAAAAGCTTCACCGGCACCATGACTTACGCCGGCGAAGGCCCGATTGGCTTCAAGGCGCAGCGCACCGGTCAGAATCAATACAACGTCGAGAACCAGTGGGGTGGCAATGATGCCCCATGGCATCCGGGTGGCAAGTGGGTGATCGGTGGCCGGGACAATCAGAACGTTGTTGCGTTGAGCGTCACTTCCAGCGATGGAGGGAAAAACCTCAGTGGCACCAATACCTACGCCAACGAAGGGCCGATCGGCTTCCGTGGGCAGATAGAGTAACGGCGCCTCCCAGGTCGTGTCCGCCCCTTCACAGACGTGTGAAAGGGCGGATCAGCCGGCTCAGGCCGTCGGCAGGGCCAGGGCCTGACCCATTTGCACTGGCGAACCCGCCACCAGTTCTTCAGCCCATTTCACTTGATCCGGGCCAAACAGCACGATCGCCGTCGAACCCAGTTTGAAGCGCCCCAGTTCCGCACCTTTTTCCAGATGAATCGGCGCGCGGGCGGCTTCGTCGTAGCGGAAGGTTTTCAGTTCGCGCTTCGGTGGGGTCACCAGACCGGCCCATACGGTTTCGATCGAAGCGACGATCATCGCGCCGACCAGCACCACGGCCATCGGCCCGCGTTCGGTGTCGAAAATGCATGCTACACGCTCGTTGCGGGCGAACAGCTCCGGAACGTTTTCCGCAGTGGTCTGGTTGACCGAGAAGATCCGGCCCGGGATGTAGACCATCTCGCGCAGGGTGCCGGCCAGCGGCATGTGCACGCGGTGGTAATCCTTCGGCGACAGGTAAATGGTGGCGAAGTCGCCGCCCATGAACGGCGCGGCATTCGCAGTGTCACCGCCGAGCAGTTCCAGCACGCTGAAGCTGTGGCCCTTGGCCTGGAACACCCGACCGTGTTCGATCGGGCCGAGCTGGCTGACCGCACCGTCGGCCGGGCTGAGGATCGCGCCCGGAGTCTGATCCAGTGGCCGCGCGCCGTCTTTCAGGGCACGGGTGAAGAACGCGTTGAAGTGCTCGTAGGCGGTCAGGTCTTCGACCAGCGCTTGCGACATGTCCACCTGATAACGCTTGGCGAACCACTGGGTGAAGGCATTCTTGAACCAGCGCACGCGGCATTCGGCGACGCAGCCGGCCAGGCGCGACAGCAGGTGATGAGGCAGCAGGTACTGGCTGAGGATAAACAGACGCTCTTTCATTAGTTGTCCTTAGAACCTTGAATCTCGACAGGCGTGTCAGGGTGGTTGCCCCATTCGCCCCAGGAACCGGCGTAGCCCTTGACCCGCGGATAACCGAGGGACTTGGCCACCAGATAAGTGAAGCCCGACCGGTGATGGGTCTGGCAGTGGGTAATGATTTCTTTGTCCTTGGTGATCCCGAGGTCTTCGAGGATCTGCGGCATGTCCGTGCGAATCCGCAATTGACGCGCCTTGTCCATGCCGGCGGTCCATTCGAAGTTCACCGCGCCGGGGATGTGTCCACCCTTGGCGGCCAGCACTTTCTCACCGGAATATTCCAGCGGCCCGCGTGCGTCCCAGATCGCCAGATCGGCGGCGCCGAGACGGCTTTGCAGGTATTCGCGGGTTGCCGTCGGCTCGTCGTGCAGGGTTAGCGCCACCGGGCCGCCGACCGCAGGCGGAACCTGGATCGACATCGGCATGCCCGCTTCCAGCCACGCCGGCAGACCGCCGTCGAGATAGTGATACTTGTCGTGACCGATCACGTCGAGCAGCCAGATGAAACGCCCGGCCCAGCCACCGCCTTCGTCGTCATAGACCACGTAGACCGCGTCCCGGCGATGGCCTAGCTCACCGAACAACGCCTCCAGATCGGCTTTGGCCGGCAACAGCCCCGGCGCCGGTGGCTGGCCGAGCTGGGTGCGCTTGGGGTCGACAAAACGTGCGCCGGGCAGATGGCCCTCGGTATAGCGGGCGACACTGGTCAGGTCCACCAGAATCAGTTCGCTGGCATCCAGCCGAGGGAGCAGGTCGCTCGGTTCGATGACGAGCGGCAAGCCAGAGAAGTCAGACATGTGAGGTCTCCAGAGCACAAAGGGGGGGATTGTAGCGCAGCCTCATCGGCCACGGCTGCTAAAGCTGTGCAGGGCCTTTTCGATGCACTGTGCGGTCTTGCCAAAGGCTTGCACGCTGATGTCGGCGAACGGCCCACCGCCCTGGTCGGCGACTACGATCATGATCACCCGGCCGTTATTGACCAGCGAACGCAGGAACAGATGCTCGCCACGGAACAGCGCACGCAGGCCCGGCGGCAACAATGCGGAAAACTGTGCGTTGTTCTCGGGGTTGATCCGCACCTGTGCCTGTTGTGCGAGCAGGCGCTGCAAGACTTTGCTCTGACTGACGACAAAATTCAGCGCGGCGGCTTCCTTCGGCAAACCGAAGGTCTGGTTGACCCGCAGATTCGATTGCGTGCGGTCGGCCATCAGAATCATCACCCGGCGCATGCCGCTGGCGACCAGCGCATCACGGGCGGCGACGGTCAGGCTCATGGCATTGGTGAAGCGGCTCGGCTCGGCCAGCAGTTCGGCGCATTGCCGGCGCCATTGAGTCAGATCCTCGGCATTCGGCGCCGCCGCCGGCAGCATCCCGGCCGGCAAGCGATGGGTGCCCCATGGCCATAATAATGAAACGGCCGGGTGCCACAGATCGGGCATGGCATGCTGGCGCGCACTGTTGGCGGCTTGCTGGTGCAACTGCTGCTGCACTTCGTCCATCGAGATTTGCAGATAAAGGCTGGTCAGGTACTGCCAGCGCTCGCTGTGCGGACTGTCCCAGGCCTGTTGTGCCGACAGCGCCAGGCCGTTGGCCAGCAACACGGTGTTGGCCGGCTGGTTGAGCCAGCGGCGCAGGGTCGGATCGTCGTCGAGGCGATTCTGCTGGCGCAACGGATGTTCGCTGTCGCGGGCGATGCGCAGTACTTTCACCAGTTCGCGCTGTTCGCTGAGCAGCAGTTTATAACCCTGCTGCACCCAGATCGGCAGGTGCCAGACCTGTACCAGCGCCTCGGCGATCTTCAGCAGGCGCACACCAAACAGTTGCTTCTCGACCGTGCGCGCCGATTCGCCCTTGTGGATAACCCGCAGCTCCCACTCTTCGAGCAATTCGGGAAACGTCAGCGCCAGCGGCCATAACGGCGACAGAAACAACAGGCTGCCCCAGTGAATGTCCTGCCACAGTCGTGCGAGGCGACTGGCAAAAAAACCGTTGGCCTGTTGTGTTGCGTGCTGGCTGATCATCTGCAGTTGGCGCAAGGCCTTGGGGATCTGCATCTGCGGTTCGACGGGCAGACGTGCGAGCAATTCTTCGGTACGCGCCAGACCCAGACGGTTGATCGCCACCTCGAGATTTTCCGCCGGAGCGGCCATGGTGCCGTGGGTGTGACGATTTGCCTCACGGATGATGCTCAAGGCCAGCGCCGGGCTGTCCTGCATCAGGTCGGCGATATCGCGCAGCGAGCTGCGGTTGTCACGGATCGCCCGGCAAACCTTGTCGTGCGCCTCTTGCGGCACGGGCAGGCGCACGCCATCGAGCAGTTTGACCCAGCCCTCGAGCGTGGTCGGTTTTGCGTGTGGGACGTTCGTTTCATTAGCCATTTCTGGACGAGATCTTCACTGACTGTAGACGCGCCCGGCATGGGCTAAATTGGCTTTTCGCCTGAACTGGCTATAGTCTGGCGCAGTTTTGCCGATAAGTAGAAGAAGAGATTTTTTAACTTCCGAATATGACCTTGAACCCGACTTAAATAAGTACTTTCTACCTATGGCTAAAATTATCGGCATCATCGTCGTATTCGCGAGCGTGCTCGGCGGATACGTGCTCTCCCACGGCAAAATTGCCGCCCTGATCCAGCCCTTCGAGGTGATGATCATCGGTGGTGCGGCCCTCGGTGCATTCCTCCAGGCCAACCCCGGTTACATGACGATGCACGTGCTCAAGAAATCCCTGAGCATGTTCAGTTCGCGCTTCAGCCACACGTTCTATCTGGAAGTGCTCGGCCTGATCTACGAGATCCTCAACAAGAGCCGCCGCGAAGGCATGATGGCCATCGAAGGCGACATCGAAGACGCTGCCGCGAGCCCGATCTTCGCCAAGTACCCGGCCGTGCTCAAAGACGAACGCATGACCGCGTTCATCTGCGATTACCTGCGCATCATGTCCTCCGGCAACATGGCTCCGCATGAGCTGGAAGGCCTGTTCGACATGGAACTCTACAGCCTCAAGGAAGACCTCGAGCACCCGTCCCATGCGGTGAACGGCATCGCCGACGCCATGCCCGGTTTCGGTATCGTCGCGGCGGTACTGGGTATCGTGGTGACCATGGCGTCGCTGGGTGAAGGCGATCAGAAATCCATCGGTCTGCACGTGGGTGCGGCACTGGTCGGTACCTTCTTCGGTATTCTCGCGGCCTACGGTTTCTTCGGGCCGTTGGCGCATTCCCTGGCGCACGATGCCAAGGAAGAACTGAACGTCTACGAAGCCATCAAGGCCTCGCTGGTGGCGTCGGCTTCCGGCATGCCGCCATCGCTGGCCGTGGAGTTCGGGCGCAAGGTTCTGTACCCGGCGCACCGTCCAAGCTTTGCCGAGCTGGAACAAGCCGTTCGCGGTCGCTAAGCCATGGAAAATAATCAGCCGATAATCATCAAGCGCGTCAAGCGCATAGCCGGTGGGCACCACGGCGGGGCGTGGAAAATCGCCTTCGCCGACTTCGCCACGGCGATGATGGCGTTCTTCCTGGTGTTGTGGCTGCTGTCCACTGCAACACCGGAGCAGAAGATCGCCATCGCCGGTTACTTCAAGGACCCGGTCGGCTTCTCCGAAAGTGGCACGCCGTACATCATTGATCTGGGTGGCACGCCGACCCTGGCACCGGAAAACACCCTCAACCCCGAGGTGAAGTCGCAGCCGCAACCGGACAAGGTCACGGTCGACACCGAGCAGGTCGAAGGCATGGCCGAGCAGGTCGAGAAAGAACGCCTGGAGCTGTTGCTGCAAGAACTGCAGAACAAGGTCGACGAGAACCCGCAGCTGCAGAAGTTCAAGGATCAGATCCTGTTCGAGATCACCCCGAACGGCTTGCGCATCCAGATCATGGACGCGGAAAACCGGCCGATGTTCGACTCAGGTTCCGCACGCCTGAAACCGTACTTCGAAGACATCCTGCTGGCCATGGCCGACACCATCAAAGCGGTGCCGAACAAGATCAGCATCAGCGGCCACACCGACGCCAAGCCGTACACCGGCACCGGCGATTTCGGCAACTGGGAACTCTCGGCCAACCGTGCCAACGCCGCGCGGCGTGCGCTGGTGGCAGGCAGCTATCCGGATTCGCAGGTGGCGCGGGTCGTCGGTTATGCCTCGTCGGCGCTGTTCGACAAGGAAAACCCGTTCAACCCGGTCAACCGCCGCATCGACATTGTGGTCCTGACCAAAAAGGCCCAGGCAGCCATCGAAGGTTCGCAAGGTGCCGACGCGGCCAAGCCTGCCGCCGAAGGTCAGAACGGCGCCGCTCCGGCGACGCCGGTCGATCCGAACGCGCTGCCGGCGGATCAGCAACCGGTGCCGGCCCATGAGTTGCGCGAACGTTTGAACCTGTTCGATGACGCCGCACCGAAACCGGCCGCGCCGGGGACTGCGGCGCCAGCGCCAACAGCTCCGCCAGCCGCTGCACCGGCCCCTGCGCCGAAACAGTGAGCGACAAAAAAGCCGACAGTGATGTCGGCTTTTTTGTGGCTGTCGATTGGCCTCAGAAACCGCGCCGAATCCGGTTCTTCAGTTGTTCATGGAAAAGATCGGCGTTGCGCTTATAGGTGCCGCTGAAGGATTCGTTGCTCGAATCCAGCGTCATCGAGCGCTTGCTCGATACTTCTTCACGATAGGCATCGATGAAGAAATTCAGATCACTGGCCGTGCTCAGCTTCGGCCACTTGTCCAGATACTCCGGCAACTTTGCCTGCCCGGTGCGGAACGAGCAGATCCGGCGATTGCTGATCGTCGCTTCGCCGATTTCGAACGGCACCCACCACGACAGTGCGGTTTTCTCCGAAACCACCGCCAGCAGGTGCGTGCATTCGGTGATGTTGCGGGTGATCACCCCGGTGATGTCGTCGGTGGTCTGCGACTCCGGGTCGAGTACGTCGAGGTAAGTCTTGATGTTGGCCTGCATCAATTGCGCATTGATCGCCATGGCCTGCGGGCGATCCATGTGGCGGTAGCTGATGAATACGGGCATCAGAAGTGTCCTTTGAGGGCGAGTTCACGGTAATAGGCGCCGAGCGCCGTGAGGCGGCAGCCAGTGGAGTTAATGGCGGCGTAGTACATGTGCTCGGCATCCACCGGTTCGATCAGGCTGTGGCGATTGCACATTTGCAGTTGCTTGAAAATGTCGCCGTGCTCGGGGTCGAACAGCGCTTCGGTGGGCTCGTAGCTGGGATCGAGTCTGAAAACGAAGCTCGGCTCCGGGAACCAGTCCTTGAGTTTGCGCAAGGTTTCCTCGGCAATCAGCGGCGCGACTTCGCGCAGCGGTACGAACTGCGAGACATTGGTCTTGAACACCGGACGCTGTTCCCAGGCGCCCAGCGCATTGTCGACAAACGAGTAAACGCTACCGGGGGTGACCTTGCCGAGTACGTTGGCAGCGCCACCGTGCAGCGCTTGCAGCAACAGATCCGTGAATACGCCATGACCGCGACTTTCCAGGGCGTACTGCTCTTTTTTGCAGGCCGTGAGAATGGTCACGCCTTCGCCGATCACACTGCTGCCGCCACGCAGATTGCGCATGGCGCCTGCTGCGCCGGCCTGGCAGCAATCGAGAATGATGATTTTGTTCTTGATGTGCGGGGCCTTGTCCGCCCACTCCAGAATGTCGCTGATGCGGATCCCGTCTCCGCCAGGCTGATAGTCCTGGGGAATCAGGAGTCCTTCGTCGATGCTGGTGTCAAACTGACCATGGCCGGCGAAGTACAGCAGTGCCACGTCACAATCGCCTGAGAACAGGCTCTGGATCTGCTGTTTCATGTGGCTGAGCGTGAGTTTTTCTTCGGCTGAAGTCAGCACTTTGCTGCTGAAGTTCGGTCGCCCGTTGGCATGACGCTCCAGCACCGACGCCATGGCCATGGCGTCGTTGTTACAGCCGCTCAAGGGCGAGACGTGGTCGTAGTGGTTGATGCCGATAAACAGTCCCTTGCGCATGGTTACACCGCCGTGTGCTGACGGATCGCACCGATGATGCTGTTGGTGTTCCACGCGCACTCGGCGTGCGCCGCGTCACGCACGACGCTGGAAATACGCTCGGCGCCGAACGGCTTGATCGCGATGATCACTTTGCCCATGCGCTTGGCGATCTCGATTTCCTTGTTGATCCACTTGCTGTAAGTCGAATACATCCCGGCCATGATCAGCACCGCCGAGCACGGACGAATCTTGTTCTCGATGGCTTCTTCGAGTTGCTTGTCGGTCTGCGCGCCCATGATCGGGTTGTGCGGCGGCACGGAAAAATTCTTGAAACTGAAATCCGGTCTGGCGCCGAGCAGGCGTACCAGATTGTCGTGAGCGTGGGCGTAGTTCCACGAATGGCTGATGAACAAATGGTAGGTCTGCATGGGGTTCCTCGAAGGTCGCGAAGGTGCGAAGGAGGACCCCAATCTAGGCATCTGACGCGAGCCTACAAGGGCTGGGCGGTGAAAGAGAAATGTCCTGCAAACAGGTGCGAACGAGTCTGTCAGAAGAGTCTGACGTTTAACGGAATCGAGGATTTGTCAGGCGCGGTCCGACATCCGGCAGCCCTCGGGCGAGAGGCTGCCGGTGCAGATGTTTAGTAGCCGTTTTCCGGCAGGCTGGCGATGATCGAGCGGTAGCTGTTCATCCGCTGCTGCTGCACGCGGCCGTCTTCCAGGGCCTTGAGCAGTGCGCAACCGGGTTCGCGATCATGCTTGCAGTCGCGGAAGCGGCAGGTGCCGAGCAGGTCGTTGAACTCGATGAAACCGGCTTCGACGTCGGCGCGGCTGACGTGGCCCAGACCGAACTCACGGATACCCGGGGAGTCGATCAACTCGCCGCCGCCCGGGAAGTGGAACAGGCGTGCGGTGGTCGTGGTGTGCGTGCCCTGACCGGACAGCTCCGACAACGGGCCGACGCGGGTCTCGACTTCCGGCAGCAGGCTGTTGACCAGCGACGACTTGCCGACGCCGGACTGGCCGACGAACACGCTGATGCGCCCGTCGAGCTGCTTCTGCAACTGTTCCATGCCATTGCCGTGATGCGCCGAGACTTCCAGCACCGGATAACCCAGCGTGCGGTACACCGCCAGCAGGGCGTTGAGTGCCGGGGCGTTCTGCTCGTCGATCAGGTCGAACTTGTTCAGCAACAGCAATGGGCGGATGCCGGCGTGTTCGGCAGCGACCAGGTAGCGGTCGATCAGGTTGGCATGCGGCTCGGGCAGCGGTGCGAAGACGATGACGATCATGTCGACGTTGGCGGCCACTGGCTTGAGCTGGCCTCGGCTGTCGGGGCGGCAGAGTTCGGTGGTGCGCGGCAGTTGCGCGACGATCACCCCGATGCCTTGGTTGCCGGCGCGCCAGACCACCCGATCACCGGTTACCAGCGCCGGCAGGTTGGCGCGCAGGTGGCAACGGAAAACCTGGCCGGCCTGTTCGCCGTCCACGGCCTCGACTTCGACCTGCACACCGAAGTGGGCGATCACCAGACCGTGCTGCTCGGGGCCGAGGTCGCCGCCCTCGAGGGCTTCGACCGCCGAGGACTCGCGTTTGGCGGCGCGGGCGGCGCGCTCGCCCTGAATCTTTTCGATGCGCCAGTTTTGACGACGATTGAGTTGGCGTTTGGCCATGGGTGTTCCGTCTGAAGAATGCAGCGATTAGGTAAAACGGCCGCGAGTTTAGCACGCCCGGGCACCGGCCTAGGCTAAACTGCGCAGCATTGCCTAGGAGCCCGAATATGCAAAACCCGCAGAACCTGATCTGGATCGACCTGGAAATGACCGGTCTGGATCCGGAAAACGACGTCATCATCGAAATGGCCACCATCGTCACCGACAGTGACCTGAACACCCTGGCCGAAGGCCCGGTGATCGCCATTCACCACAGTGACGAAGTGCTCGCCCGCATGGACGAGTGGAACACCCGCACCCACGGCAACTCGGGCCTGACCCAGCGCGTGCGTGACAGCCGTATCAGCATGGCCGAGGCCGAGGCCGAAACCATCGCTTTCCTGGAAAAGTGGGTGCCAAAAGGCAAGTCGCCGATCTGCGGCAACAGCATCTGCCAGGATCGTCGCTTCCTTTATACCCACATGAAGGCACTGGAAAGCTACTTCCACTACCGCAACCTCGACGTGTCGACGCTCAAAGAGCTGGCCGCACGCTGGGCACCGGACGTGCGCGACAGCTTCAAGAAGGGCAGCACTCACCTGGCGCTGGACGACATCCGCGAATCGATCGCCGAGCTGCAGCACTACCGTAAGCACTTCATCAAATTCTGATTGAGGGGTGTCTGCCCTGACGTCTTCGCGAGCAAGCCCGCTCCCACCATTTGGAATGCGTTCCCCCTGTGGGAGCGGGCTTGCTCGCGAAGAGGGCGTCAGAGTCCCGTAAGATTCAAGTCAGAAATGCATCCCGGAGCGCGCCCCCTTCTGGTGCGGCGCTGAAATGGCTAGACTGCGCGCCTTCCTGCCAGGACCGCCGCCATGTTGCTGATGCTCTATCTGATCGCCATTACCGCTGAAGCCATGACCGGCGCGCTGTCTGCCGGACGGCGCGGCATGGACTGGTTCGGGGTGGTGTTGATCGCCTGCGTCACGGCATTGGGCGGCGGTTCGGTGCGCGATGTGTTACTCGGGCATTATCCGCTGACGTGGGTCAAGCACCCGGAATACCTGGTGCTGACCTCGGCCGCCGCGATGCTCACTGTATTCACCGCACGCTGGATGCGTCATCTGCGCTCACTGTTTCTGGTGCTCGATGCGGTCGGTCTGGTGGCGTTCACCCTGATCGGCTGCATGACCGCTCTGGAAATGGGCCACGGCATGCTGGTGGCCTCGGTCAGCGGTGTGATCACCGGCGTCTTCGGCGGCATCCTGCGCGACATCTTCTGCAACGACATCCCGCTGATCTTCCGCCGCGAACTGTACGCCAGCGTCTCGTTCGCCGCCGCGTGGTGCTACATGCTCTGCCTGTACCTGAATGTGCCGAGCGAACAGGCGATTCTGATTACCTTGTTCGGCGGTTTTCTGTTGCGGTTGCTGGCAATCCGTTTCCACTGGGAAATGCCCAAGTTCGTTTATAACGACGCACCTTGACCTCACGCTGGCGGGCGAGTGGAAATATTCTGTCGGGAATGTTGAATAGATGCCGCGCCTCTAAATAGGGTAAAAAATAAAGCCTAAAAGGGGTATTTTGTCCTGAAATACCCTATTTAAGTCTTTTTACCTCATTTAGACGGCTGCCTGAATCATGCACTCACTCACCCCGGAATTTCTTGACGCCTTGCGCTTCGACGGTCTTCAGATTGCGACGCTTCGTGCATTGGGAGAGTTTCGGGGTAAGCAACAACTGTTCGTTGCTCAATCGCCGCAGGTCCTCCAAGGGCTTACGCAGATAGCCGTAATCGAATCCACGGAGTCATCTAACCGACTGGAGGGTGTAACTGTCGCGCCAGCGCGGCTGAAGTCACTGATGAGCAAAAACACTGATCCCAAGAGCCGATCCGAACAGGAAATTGCTGGCTATCGGGACGCACTGTCACTCATCCATGAATCTGCCGATGGGATGCCATTTTCCGAAGGTGTTCTTAGACAATTACACAGTCTTCTTTACCGCTATCTACCTCAGGATGGTGGTGAATGGAAGGCGATGAACAACGACATCATCGAGCGTCATGCCGATGGTTCATCGCGGATTCGCTTCCAACCTGTTCCTGCTCATATGACCCCTATTGCGGTGACTGAAACCCTGGGGCATTACCACCGGGCGCTGGCATTGAATCTGGCTGACCCTTTGGTTTTAGTGCCGCTTACGGTCCTCGACTTCCTTTGCATACACCCCTTCTCTGACGGAAATGGTCGCGTCGCTCGTCTGCTGACATTGCTGCTGCTCTATCAATTTGATTACCGAGTCGGGCGATTTATCAGTCTTGAACGGATATTCGAGGAGTCAAAGGAGGGCTATTACGCAACACTCGAACTGAGTTCTCAGGGATGGCACGAGGGCACGCATGATGTTCGGCCATGGATGGATTATTTTTGGGGGGCATTGCTTAGAGCGTACAAAGAGTTCGAAGAGCGAGTGGGTACGATTGAGAAGCGTCGAGGGGGTAAAAGCGACCGAATCAGAGACGAAGCCTTGAAGCGAGTCCTCCCTTTTTCCATCTCGGAAATTGAAGAGTCCTGTCCGGGAGTCAGTCGCGATACAGTGCGCCTGGTTTTACGATCACTGAAAGCAGAAGGGCTGATTGAGCCGACAGGTAAGGGGCGCACAGCCAAGTGGAGAAAGCCGGCATAGCCTCAAGTACGGCGTTCAGCGTGCTGTTTCAGCGCCCACTCAACATGTTCACGCACCAGCTCTGATGGGTAGTCACGGCGCGCCTTCAAGGCCTCCAGCACCGGAATGCTCGACGGCGCGTTGCCCAGCCCGACCGCCAGATTGCGTAGCCAGCGCTCGTAACCGGCACGGCGCAGCGGTGAGCCTTCGGTGCTGCTGAGAAATTTATCCTCGTCCCACAGAAACAGTTCCGCCAGTTCGGCGTTGTCCAGGTTGTGCCGTGGCTTGAAATCGCTTTCCCCGGATGGCTTGGCGAAGCGGTTCCACGGGCAGACGATCTGGCAGTCGTCGCAGCCGAACACGCGGTTGCCGATCAGCGGGCGCAGGTCTTCGGGGATGGCGTTTTTCAGTTCGATGGTCAGGTAGGAGATGCAGCGTCGGGCGTCCAGCACATACGGGCCGACGAAGGCGTTGGTCGGGCAGATGTCCAGGCACGCCGTGCAGCGCCCGCAATGTTCGCTGCTGTGCGGTTCGTCCACCGGCAGCGGCAGATCGACGAACAGTTCGCTCAAGAAGAAATAGCTGCCGGCCTTGCGGTTCAGCACCAGGGTATTTTTGCCGATCCAGCCCAGCCCGGCCTGCTCGGCGATGGCTTTTTCCAGCACCGGGGCGCTGTCGACGAAAGCGCGAAAACCGAACGGGCCGATCTCCGATTGAATCCTGTCGGCCAATTGCTGCACACGTTTACGGATCAATTTGTGGTAATCGCGGCCCAAGGCATAACGCGAAACGTAGGCTTTCTCCGGTTGGGCGAGCATTTGCGCCATTTGCGTGTCGCCGGGCAGGTAGTCCATGCGCAGCGAAACCACGCGTAACGTACCCGGAACCAGTTGCTCCGGATGCGAGCGTTTGCTGCCGTGGGCGCCCATGTAATCCATTTCGCCGTGGTAGCCGGCGGCGAGCCAGCGCTCCAGGTGCTGCTCATGCTCGGCCAGGTCCAGACCGCTGATGCCGACTTGCTGGAAGCCCAGCTCGCGGCCCCAATCCTTGATCGATTGGGCGAGGGCGGGCAGATCTGTGGTGATGGCGGACATGAGGCGAGAGAAACCGGAGCTGAGGTGCGTATAATTCTGCCAGACATCGGAGCCCGAAGACGCATGCCGCACACGAAAGATCAATTACCCGACGCGCTGTATGGCGCCGCACAGGTGCGAGCACTCGATGCGCGGCTGATCGCTGCGGGCACGCCGGGCTTCGAATTGATGCAGCGCGCCGCGCACGCGACCTGGCGTGCATTGGTGCGGCAATGGCCGTCGGCGAGCGAAATGACTGTGCTTGCCGGGCATGGCAACAACGCCGGTGATGGTTTTCTGATCGCCACACTGGCGCACCGGGCCGGGTGGGCGGTGCGGGTGCTGGCCGTCGGTGATCCGCAACGTTTGCAGGGCGATGCAGCACAGGCTTACGCGCAGGCCATCAACGATGGCGTCGCCGTGCAGGGTTGGACTTCGCAAAGCGAGCTGCGCGGGGTGATTGTCGATGCCTTGCTCGGCACCGGGCTGGCCGGCGATGTCCGTGAGCCGTATGCCGCTGCGATCAAGGCGATCAATGCCAGTGGCCTGCCGGTGGTGGCGGTGGATATTCCTTCCGGGCTGTCTGCCGATACTGGACATGTCCTCGGCATTGCGGTTCACGCTGACCTTACCGTGACTTTCATCGGCTTGAAGCTCGGCCTGTTCACCGGGGATGCGGCGGATCAGGTCGGGGCGTTGGTGTTTAACGATCTACAAGCCGCCGCCGACATCTACCGTGACATTCCTGTCAGCGCTCTGCGTCTCTCGGCGGCTAATCTTCCACGATTGGCCCCGCGTGCGCCCGCGGCACACAAAGGGCGCTTCGGGCATTTGCTGCTGATCGGTGGCGATCAGGGTTTTGGCGGGGCGATTCTGCTCAGTAGCGAAACGGCCTTGCGCAGCGGCGCGGGCATGGTGTCGCTGGCAACCCGTGCGGAACATGTCCCGGCAGCGCTGACGCGGATGCCGGAAGTCATGGTGCTCGGCACGTCGTCGGCCAATCAGTTGATGGGGCTGCTGGAAAAGGTTTCGGTGCTGGTGGTTGGTCCGGGACTCGGACAGGCGAGTTGGGGGCGGGCACTGTTGTCCGCTGCCGCCAATGCGCCGCTGCCACAGGTTTGGGACGCCGACGCATTGAATCTGCTGGCGAGCGGATTTGTCAGTCTGCCCAAGGAATGCGTGATCACCCCGCATCCGGGCGAGGCGGCACGCCTGCTGGGTGTGAGTACCGCTGAGGTGCAGGCAGATCGCCCGGCCGCCGCGCGGGCGTTGAGCAAAAAATACTCGGCCGTCGTCGTGCTCAAAGGCGCCGGCAGCCTGATCGCCCACCCCGATGGGCGTCTGGCGCTGTGTCATCAAGGCCATCCGGCCATGGCCACCGCCGGCCTGGGCGACGTACTCGCCGGCTTGACTGGCGCGTTGTTGGCCCAAGGCATGGATGGCTTCGATGCCGCGTGCCTGGCAGTCTGGCTGCACGCCAATGCCGGCGCGCAACAAGGTAAATTCGGCCGTGGACTGGCGGCCAGTGATCTGATTCCAGTCATTCGTCAGTTGTTGGAGGAGCATGCACCGTGTCTGAAGTAACCCTGTACCTGGCCGATGAACAGGCCATGAGCGACTTTGGCGCACGGATCGCCCGCGTTACCCAGGGTCACGGCCTGATTTTCCTGGAAGGCAATCTGGGCATGGGCAAAACCACCCTGTCGCGGGGCATCATTCGTGGGCTGGGGCACGTTGGCGCGGTAAAAAGTCCGACCTTCACCCTGGTCGAACCCTACGAGATCGGCGACGTGCGCGCCTTCCACTTCGACCTGTATCGCCTGGTCGATCCGGAGGAGCTGGAGTTCCTCGGCATCCGCGACTATTTCGAAGACGACGCACTGTGCCTGATCGAGTGGCCCGATAAAGGTGCAGGCTTTTTGCCAAAGCCTGACCTGACCATTACCATTAGCCCGCAAGACAGCGGGCGTTCGCTGAAAATTTTATCCCAGGGCTCGCGTGGCGAGGCCTGGTGTGCCGCTTTGGCATTGGAATCCAATTAAATGATGGGGTTAGGTATGCGCTTTCGCGCGTTGGTGGCTGCCGTTGGACTGATGTTGATGGCAGTAACCGTCAACGCTGTGGCCGAGACAAAGGTCAACAGCGTGCGCCTGTGGCGGGCGCCGGACAACACGCGACTGGTCTTCGACCTGAGCGGTCCGGTGCAGCACAGCGTCTTCACCCTGACCGCACCGGATCGGCTGGTGATCGACATCAATGGCGCCACCCTGGGGGCGCCGTTAAAGGTCTCGACTGCTAACACGCCGATCACCGCGATGCGCTCGGCCCAGCGCACGCCGACCGATCTGCGAGTGGTCATCGACCTGAAAAAAGCCGTCACCCCGAAAAGTTTCTCGCTGGCGCCGAACGCGCAATATGGCAACCGTCTGGTGGTCGACCTGTTCGACAACCCGGCCGATGCCGCGCCGCCGCCTGCGCCAACGCCATCGGTCGCCACCGTGCCGGCAGTGCCTGTGACACCGTCTGAACCGGCGATCAAGTTGCCACCGGCCCCGGCCGGCAAGCGCGACATCATTGTGGTGATCGACGCCGGTCACGGCGGCGAAGACCCGGGTGCGTCCGGCTCGCGCGGCCAGCGTGAGAAAGACGTGGTGCTGCAGATCGCCCGCGAGCTGCAGCGTCAGGTCAACGGCATGAAAGGTTTCCGCGCCGAGCTGACCCGTACCGGTGACTACTTCATCCCGTTGCGCGGCCGTACCGAAATTGCCCGCAAGAAGGGCGCTGACCTGTTCGTTTCGATCCACGCCGACGCTGCGCCGTCTGCGGCAGCCTTCGGTGCCTCGGTGTTTGCCCTGTCTGATCGCGGCGCGACATCGGAAACCGCCCGTTGGCTGGCCGACAGCGAAAACCGTTCCGACCTGATCGGTGGTGCCGGCAACGTCAGCCTCGACGACAAGGACCGCATGCTCGCCGGCGTACTGCTTGACCTGTCGATGACCGCTTCGCTGACCTCCAGCCTCAACGTCGGCCAGAAAGTCCTGACCAACATCGGCCGCGTGACCCCGCTGCACAAACAGCGCGTGGAGCAGGCCGGATTCATGGTGCTGAAGTCGCCGGACATCCCGTCGATCCTCGTCGAAACCGGATTTATCTCCAACGCCAACGAGGCGAACAAGCTCTCGGCATCGAGCCACCAGCAGGCGCTGGCGCGTTCGATCAGCAGCGGCGTGCGCCAGTTCTTCCAGCAGAATCCGCCACCGGGCACCTATATTGCCTGGCTGCGTGATTCCGGCAAGATCGCCCAAGGCCCGCGCGATCACCGCGTGAGCCCGGGCGAGACGCTGGCGATGATCGCCGTGCGTTATCAGGTGTCCCCCGCGACGCTGCGCAGTGCCAACAACCTCAGTAGCGATGAGCTGAAGATCGGCCAGCACCTGACCATTCCCGGCACCGAACTGGCGTCCAAAGAATGAATCAGGTGTTGAACGCCGCACGCATCGAACTGCTCAGCCCGCGGCTGGCGAACCAGATCGCCGCCGGCGAGGTGGTCGAGCGCCCGGCTTCGGTGATCAAGGAGTTGCTGGAAAACAGTCTCGACTCCGGTGCCAAGCGCATCGATGTCGATGTCGAGCAGGGTGGCGTCAAGCTGCTGCGGGTGCGTGACGATGGCAGCGGCATTTCCGCCGATGACCTGCCGCTGGCCCTGGCCCGTCACGCCACCAGCAAGATTCGCAATCTTGAAGACCTGGAGCAGGTGATGAGCCTGGGCTTCCGTGGTGAGGCGCTGGCGTCGATCAGCTCCGTGGCGCGCCTGACCCTGACCTCGCGCACACGCGATGCTGATCAGGCCTGGCAGGTTGAAACCGAAGGTCGCGACATGGCGCCTCGGGTGCAGCCGGCGGCGCATCCGGTCGGTACCTCGGTGGAAGTGCGCGATCTGTTCTTCAATACCCCGGCGCGGCGCAAGTTTCTCAAGACCGAAAAAACCGAATTCGATCACCTGCAAGAAGTGATCAAGCGACTGGCGCTGGCGCGTTTCGACGTGGCCTTCCATCTGCGCCACAACGGCAAGACCATCCTCAGCCTGCACGAGGCCCACGATGATGCAGCCCGCGCTCGGCGTGTGGCGGCGATCTGTGGTTCGGGCTTCCTCGAACAGGCGCTGCCGATCGAGATCGAGCGCAATGGCCTGCACTTGTGGGGCTGGGTCGGGTTGCCAACCTTCAACCGCAGCCAGGCGGACTTGCAGTATTTCTTCGTAAACGGCCGTGCGGTACGCGACAAACTGGTGGCCCACGCGGTGCGTCAGGCTTATCGCGATGTGCTGTTCAACGGTCGTCATCCGACCTTCGCGCTGTTTTTCGAAGTCGATCCGGCGGCGGTGGACGTCAACGTGCACCCGACCAAGCACGAAGTGCGCTTCCGTGACGGACGCATGGTGCATGACTTCCTTTACGGCACATTGCACCGCGCGTTGGGCGATGTGCGTCCGGAAGATCAGTTGGCCGGCTCTGTCACCACCGCTGTGGTCCGTCCAAGCGGCATCGAGGCCGGCGAGTTCGGCCCGCAGGGCGAAATGCGTCTGGCGGCCAACGCGCTGCTGGAACAGCCGCAGGCGCAACCGGCGTTCAATACTTCGTCGGGCGCCAGCGCTGGCGGCGCTTATCAATATCAGTACACGCCGCGTCCGCAGTCGGCTGTGCCGGCCGCCGAGGCACAAGCTGCTTACCGCGAGTTCTTCGCACCGCTGCCGGAAGCGAATGCCAACGCGCTGCCAGCCGGCCAGGAAGACATTCCGCCGCTCGGTTACGCGCTGGCGCAACTCAAGGGCATCTACATTCTCTCCGAGAATGCTCAGGGTTTGGTGCTGGTGGACATGCATGCCGCGCACGAGCGGATCATGTACGAACGCCTGAAAATCGCCATGGCCAGCGAAGGCCTCAGCGGCCAGCCGCTGCTGGTGCCGGAGTCGCTGGCGGTCAGTCAGCGTGAAGCCGATTGCGCTGAAGAACACGCTGCATGGTTCCAGAAACTGGGCTTCGAGCTGCAGCGTCTGGGCCCAGAAACATTGGCAATCCGCCAGATTCCGGCGCTGCTCAAGCAGGCCGAGGCCAATCGTCTGGTGGGTGACGTGCTGTCGGACCTGATGGAATACGGCACCAGCGACCGGATTCAGGCGCACCTGAACGAACTGCTCGGCACCATGGCCTGCCACGGCGCGATCCGTGCCAACCGGCGCCTGGCCCTGCCGGAAATGAACGGCCTGCTGCGCGACATGGAAAACACCGAACGCAGCGGTCAATGCAACCATGGCCGACCGACCTGGACCCAACTGGGCCTGGACGATCTGGACAAACTGTTCCTGCGCGGTCGTTGATGAGCCAGCTTCCTCCAGCGATTTTCCTGATGGGCCCGACCGCTGCGGGCAAGACCGACCTGGCCATCGAGCTGACCAAGGTGCTGCCGTGCGAGCTGATCAGCGTCGACTCGGCGCTGGTCTATCGCGGCATGGACATCGGCACCGCCAAGCCATCGAAAGAACTACTGGCCGAGTTTCCGCACCGGCTGATCGACATTCTCGATCCGGCCGAGGCCTATTCGGCTGCGGATTTCCGCCGCGATGCCCTGCAAGCCATGGCTGAAATCACCGCACGCGGGAAAATTCCGCTGCTGGTTGGCGGCACCATGCTCTATTACAAGGCGTTGGTTGATGGCCTGGCGGACATGCCGGCGGCGGATCCCGAGGTCCGTGCGCAGATCGAAGAAGAGGCTGCACGCCTTGGCTGGCAAGCCCTGCACGATCAGCTGGCGAGCATCGATCCGGTGTCGGCGGCACGCATTCATCCGAACGATCCGCAGCGCCTGAGTCGGGCGCTGGAGGTTTATCGGGTCAGCGGTCAGAGCATGACTGCCCTGCGTCAGCAACAATCTGCGCAAAGTACTGAAGCAGCCGCTTCGGGACGGCAACAATTGCCCTATACTGTCGCGAACTTGGCCATTGCTCCGGCAAATCGCCAGGTACTGCATGAGCGCATTAAACAAAGATTCACAAATATGCTGGAACAGGGGTTCATCGACGAGGTCGTAGCCCTGCGTAAAAGAAGTGACCTGCATTCCGGGTTGCCGTCTATACGTGCGGTAGGCTACCGCCAAGTCTGGGACTACCTGGATGGCAAGCTGTCGTTAGCTGAAATGCAGGAACGCGGCATCATTGCCACGCGTCAATTGGCCAAGCGCCAGTTCACCTGGCTGCGCAGCTGGGAAGAACTGCACTGGCTGGACAGTCTTGATTGCGACAATCTGCCACGCGCCTTGAAATACCTTGGGACCATCTCCATATTGAGCTGAGTCCTTGCAATTGCCGTCTATCCTTGGGGGTGTGGCGGCCAAAGCCATCTGAATTACCTATTTTTATTATTGAATCCTTAAAGGAGTGCGGCACATGTCAAAAGGGCATTCGCTACAAGACCCTTACTTGAATACTTTACGTAAAGAGAAAGTTGGGGTTTCCATCTACCTGGTCAACGGTATCAAACTGCAAGGCACGATCGAGTCATTCGACCAGTTCGTTATCCTGCTGAAAAACACCGTCAGCCAGATGGTTTACAAACACGCTATCTCGACAGTCGTGCCAGTACGTCCAATTCGTCTGCCTAGCGCAACCGAATCCGATGCAGGTGACGCTGAGCCAGGTAACGCCTGATAGGAGTCTCCTTTGTTCTTTGAGCGCCACGGTGGTGGTGAGCGAGTCATCCTCGTTCACTTGGAAGGTCAGGACCCTGAGGCGCGCGAAGATCCGCAGGAGTTTCAGGAATTGGCTAATTCGGCGGGCGCCGAGACCGTTGCGTTTTTTAACGTACCGCGTCATCGGCCAACCGCCAAATTCCTGATTGGCAGCGGCAAGGTCGAGGAATTACGCGACCTGGTCCATGCCGAAAAGGCCGATCTGGTGATTTTCAATCACATTCTCACGCCCAGTCAGGAACGTAACCTCGAACGTGTTTTCGAGTGTCGCGTGATCGACCGTACCGGCCTGATTCTCGATATCTTCGCCCAGCGCGCCCGTACCCATGAAGGCAAGCTCCAGGTAGAACTGGCCCAGCTTGATCACATGAGCACCCGCCTGGTTCGCGGCTGGACTCACCTTGAGCGTCAGGGTGGCGGTATCGGCATGCGTGGCCCGGGTGAAACCCAGCTCGAAACCGACCGGCGTCTGCTGCGGGTTCGTCTGCGTCAGATCAAGGGTCGTCTGGAAAAAGTGCGCAGCCAGCGCGAGCAATCGCGACGCGGCCGCTCCCGTGCGGATATCCCTACCGTGTCTCTGGTGGGCTATACCAACGCCGGCAAATCCACGCTGTTCAATAATGTGACCAAGTCCGAGGTGTACGCGGCCGACCAATTGTTCGCCACGCTGGACCCGACCCTGCGCCGTCTGGAACTGGACGACCTGGGGCCGATCGTTCTGGCGGACACGGTAGGTTTCATTCGGCACTTGCCGCACAAGCTGGTCGAGGCATTTCGGTCTACGCTCGAAGAGTCGAGCAATTCCGACCTGCTGTTGCACGTGATCGATGCGGCCGAACCGGATCGCATGTTGCAGATCGAGCAGGTGATGGTGGTACTGGGCGAGATCGGAGCCCAGGACTTGCCGATCCTCGAGGTATACAACAAACTCGATTTGCTTGAAGGCGTTGAGCCACAGATCCAGCGCGATGCCGATGGCAAACCGCAGCGGGTCTGGCTGTCGGCGCGCGATGGCACGGGGCTGGAATTGCTTGAGCAAGCCATTGCCGAGTTGCTGGGCAGTGATTTGTTTGTGGGGACATTGCGCTTGCCGCAACGGTTCGCTCGACTGCGTGCGCAGTTCTTCGAACTTGGTGCGGTACAGAAAGAAGAGCATGACGAAGAAGGCATCTGCCTGCTGGCCGTTCGTTTGCCCCGTGTCGAGTTGAATCGACTGGTAAGCCGCGAAGGATTGCAGCCGATGGAATTCATCGAGCAACACACTTTGCAATAAAAGCCTGGCAAAGCGGTTGTGCCGCAACGGCAGGCATTCTGTAGCATTGGTCGGCGCGCCGTGGGTGCGTCTTTGCTTTATCAGATGGAGAGCGCTATGGCTTGGAATGAGCCGGGTGGCAACTCGAATAATCAGGATCCTTGGGGTGGCAAGCGCCGCAATAACGGCGACCGCAAGGGGCCACCGGATCTCGACGAGGCCTTCCGAAAGCTGCAGGAAAGCCTGAACGGGTTGTTCGGTGGTGGTAAGAAACGCGGTGGTGATGACGGCGGTGGTTCGGGCAGGAGTGGTGGCGGCTTCGGCGGTCTGCTCGGCATCGGCCTCGTGGTGCTGGCGGCTGTCTGGCTGTACAGCGCGGTCTATGTGGTCGACGAGCAGGAGCAAGCCGTGGTGCTGCGCTTCGGCAAGTACTACGAGACTGTCGGCCCCGGCCTGAACATCTACTTCCCGCCGATCGACAAGAAGTACATGGAGAACGTCACGCGTGAGCGTGCCTACACCAAGCAGGGCCAGATGCTGACCGAAGACGAGAACATCGTCGAAGTGCCGCTGACCGTGCAGTACAAGATCAGCAATCTGCAGGACTTCGTGCTGAACGTCGATCAGCCGGAAATCAGTCTGCAGCATGCGACCGACAGCGCCCTGCGCCACGTGGTGGGTTCGACCGCCATGGATCAGGTGCTGACCGAAGGTCGTGAATTGATGGCCAGCGAAATCAAGGAGCGTCTGCAACGTTTCCTCGATACCTATCGCACCGGTATCACCGTCACCCAGGTCAACGTACAGAGCGCAGCGGCACCGCGTGAAGTGCAGGAAGCCTTCGACGACGTGATCCGCGCCCGTGAAGACGAGCAGCGTTCGCGCAACCAGGCGGAAACCTACGCCAACGGCGTCGTGCCGGAAGCCCGTGGTCAGGCCCAGCGTATCCTCGAGGATGCCAACGGTTACCGCGACGAAACGGTTTCGCGCGCCAAGGGTGAGGCGGATCGCTTTACCAAACTGGTCGCCGAGTATCGCAAGGCCCCTGAAGTCACCCGCCAGCGTCTGTACCTGGACACCATGCAGGAAGTCTTCAGCAATACCAGCAAGGTACTCGTGACCGGCAACAAGAACGGCCAGAGCAACCTGCTTTACCTGCCGTTGGACAAAATGATCCAGAACAGTTCGGGCAGCAATGCACCGGTTACCGGTTCGGCTGCCGCCAGCAACAACACGGACGTCGCGCCGCATGTCACTGACCTGCCGCAGACACGTACAAGGGAGACCCGCTGATGAGCAATAAATCGCTGATCGCCCTGATCGTTGGCGTTGTCGTGGTGCTGGTGGGCTGGAACTGCTTCTATATCGTGGCTCAGACCGAGCGCGCGGTGCTGCTGCAATTCGGTCGTGTGGTTCAGGCCGATGTCCAGCCGGGCCTGCATGTGAAAGTGCCTTACGTTAACCAGGTGCGTAAATTCGACGCACGTCTGATGACGCTGGATGCACCGACACAGCGCTTCCTGACCCTGGAAAAGAAAGCCGTGATGGTTGATGCCTACGCCAAGTGGCGGGTGAAAGATGCCGAGCGCTTCTACACCGCGACTTCCGGCCTCAAGCAGATCGCCGATGAGCGTCTGTCCCGTCGTCTGGAATCCGGTCTGCGTGACCAGTTCGGCAAGCGCACTCTGCACGAAGTGGTGTCGGGTGAGCGTGATGCGCTGATGGCTGACATCACCGCGTCGCTGAACAAGATGGCGGAAAAAGAGCTGGGTATCGAAGTCGTCGATGTCCGGGTCAAGGCCATCGATCTGCCGAAGGAAGTGAACCGCAGCGTGTTCGAACGTATGAGCACCGAGCGTGAGCGTGAAGCTCGCGAGCACCGCGCCAAGGGTAACGAGCTGGCCGAAGGCATCCGTGCCGACGCCGATCGTCAACGCCGCGTGCTGCTGGCTGAAGCCTATCGTGAGTCCGAAGAGATTCGCGGTGATGGCGATGCCCAGGCCGCTGCGATCTACTCCAAGGCCTACGGCCAGGATCAGGAGTTCTACGGTTTCTACCGTAGCCTGCGTGCCTACCGTGAAAGCTTCGCGAACAAATCCGACGTCATGGTTCTCGACCCAAGCAGCGACTTCTTCCGTTACCTGGAAAAGTCCAAGCCTTGATACGACGTTGACCTGAATCATTCCGCCCGGCGGCTAAAACCTCGGGCGGGGTGATCCTTTGGGAAAACGTGTGTATGATGCGGCAGCCGGGAAATTCCCGGCTTTTTTGCGTCTGCACATTTGATTGCTGTTTTTTGTTGCAGGCATCGGGTTGAATGGCCCGAGCGTTTTTCGAGGAAAGTGATGGGCGAAGCCGGTAACAGGCCTTTCGCCGCGTCGTTCATGCGCGTGCGTTTTGAACGGATCGGTCATTTTCTGCTTCACTCAAGGCTCGCCCGCAGGCTGGCCGCCCGGATCAAAGGGGAATGGCGTAATGGCAACGGTAGACCGCTGGCTGCTGCCAGATGGCATCGAAGAAGTACTGCCACCGGAAGCGGCGCGCATTGAAGTCGCGCGTCGTCAGGTGTTGGATCTGTTCCAGAGCTGGGGTTACGAGTTTGTCGTGACTCCCCATATCGAGTACCTGGAATCCCTGCTGACCGGTGCGGGCCAGGACCTGGATCTGCGTACCTTCAAGGTCATCGACCCGCAGTCGGGTCGGCAGATGGGGTTCCGTGCCGACATCACGCCGCAAGTGGCGCGCATCGATGCGCACACCCTGCGTCGCGAAGGTCCGAGCCGTCTGTGCTACGCCGGCAGCGTGCTGCATGCCCAGCCGCGTGCACTGTCGTCCTCGCGCAGCCCGATTCAGCTGGGTGCCGAGCTGTACGGCGATGCCAGCCCGAGCAGCGACGTTGAAGTGATCAGCCTGATGCTCGCCATGCTGCAACTGGCCGATGTGCCGGATGTACACATGGACCTTGGCCATGTCGGCATCTACCGTGGTCTGGCGCGCGCCGCCGGTCTGTCCGGTGAAGTCGAGCAGCAGTTGTTCGATGCGTTGCAACGCAAGGCCATCGACGAGGTCATTACCTTGACCGAAGGCCTGCCGGCCGATCTGTCCGGCATGCTGCGGGCGCTGGTCGATCTGTGTGGCGGACGTGAAGTACTGAGTGCGGCCCGTGAGCGTCTGGCCAATGCACCGGCGCCGGTTCTGGCGGCGCTGGAAGATTTGCTGGAGATCGCCGATCGTCTGGCGACGCGTTTCCCGGAGTTGCCGCTGTACTTCGACCTGGGCGAGCTGCGCGGCTACCACTACCACACCGGTGTGGTGTTCGCGGTGTTTGTCCCGGGCGTGGGCCAGTCCATCGCTCAGGGCGGTCGTTACGACGACATCGGCGCCGACTTCGGTCGTGCCCGTCCGGCGACCGGCTTCTCTACCGATTTGAAAACCCTGGTGACCCTGGGGCGTGCTGAGATCGAGCTACCGTCTGGCGGTATCTGGATGCCTGACAGTACGGATGCGGCACTCTGGCAGCAGGTTTGCCAGTTGCGCAGTGAGGGTCAGCGTGTCGTTCAGGCATTGCCTGGACAACCTTTGGCCGCCGCCCGTGATGCGGACTGCGACCGGCAATTGATTCAGCAGAACGGGCTTTGGCAAGTATCGCCACTGGCTTCTTGAGTTTTCCTGCCGGCCATCGCCGGCACCAAGTTTGCGCGAATGAGGACAAGTGTTATGGGTAAGAATGTCGTAGTCCTGGGCACCCAATGGGGTGATGAGGGCAAAGGCAAGATCGTTGATCTGCTGACCGAACATGCTGCCGCCGTAGTGCGCTACCAAGGTGGCCACAACGCTGGCCACACCCTGGTGATCGACGGCGAGAAAACCGTCTTGCACCTGATCCCGTCGGGCGTGCTGCGCGAAGGCGTGCAGTGCCTGATCGGCAACGGCGTGGTGGTTGCACCTGACGCCCTGCTGCGTGAGATCACCAAGCTGGAAGAGAAAGGCGTACCGGTGCGCGAGCGCCTGCGTATCAGCCCGTCCTGCCCGCTGATCCTGTCCTTCCACGTGGCGCTGGACCAGGCCCGTGAAAAAGCCCGTGGCGAGCTGAAGATCGGTACCACCGGTCGCGGCATCGGCCCGGCTTACGAAGACAAGGTTGCCCGTCGTGGCCTGCGCGTGGGCGACCTGCTGAACATGCCGCGCTTCGAAGACAAGCTGCGTGAACTGGTGGATTACCACAACTTCATGCTGGTCGGTTACTACAAAGAGCCGGCCATCGAGTTCGAAAAGACCTTGGCCGAGTGCAAGGAATACGCCGAGCTGCTCAAGCCGCTGATGCTCGACGTGACTGCCGAGCTGCACGACCTGCGTCGCGCCGGCAAAGACATCATGTTCGAAGGCGCTCAGGGTTCGTTGCTCGACATCGACCACGGTACCTACCCGTACGTGACCAGTTCCAACACCACCGCCGGTGGCGTGGCGACCGGTTCGGGCGTTGGCCCGATGTTCCTCGACTACATCCTGGGCATCACCAAGGCTTACACCACTCGCGTCGGTTCGGGTCCATTCCCGACTGAGCTGTTCGACGACGTGGGTGCGCACCTGGCCAAGCAAGGTCACGAGTTCGGCGCTACCACCGGCCGTGCCCGTCGTTGCGGCTGGTTCGACGCCGTCATCCTGCGTCGCGCTATCGATGTGAACAGCATCTCGGGCATCTGCCTGACCAAGCTGGACGTACTCGATGGTCTGGAAACCATCAACATCTGCACCGGCTACAAGGACGCGCAAGGCAATGCCGTGGCGCCGACTGACGCTGACAGCTACGTGGGCCTGCAGCCTGTGTACGAAGAAGTGCCGGGCTGGACCGAATCGACCGTGGGTGCCAAAACCCTGGAAGAGCTGCCAGCTAACGCTCGTGCCTACATCAAACGCGTTGAAGAGTTGATCGGCGCGCCGATCGACATTATTTCGACGGGCCCGGATCGCAACGAAACCATCGTGCTGCGTCATCCGTTCGCTTGATAAGTCGTTGATGTAAAAAACAAAGGCCCCTTAATCGGGGCCTTTGTCGTTTATGCCTGTTGGACGGCATGACCTTTGCTGTAAATCTTCCTACAAGAGTGCCATCAAATTAATGGCGTCAGAAGTAGAGGGATTCACAGTGTCGGCCGTTCTCTCACTGTTACAAAGCCGTTTGTTGCGGCCCGTGTTCGTTACCCTTGGTATCGCCCTTTTGGTGCAAGTGCTGGTGGCAGTCGCCCTGACACGAAGCACGGTCACGGCGCTGGAAGCCGATCTCGGCACTCGTCTGGGCGCTGACAGCCAAAAGCTCTCCAGCGAGCTGGAGCAGGCCGGGCGTGAAGTCACCTCAAGCCTCGATAACCTTTCCTCCAGTACCCGGCAGCGTCTGACCGCCGGCCTGTCCGCGCGTCTGAAGGACGAGCAGGCGCAACTGCGTACGACACTGGAAAAAGATCTCAAGGACTCGGCCAATGACATGGCTCAGTTGCTCGCCTCGGTGGCGCCGCGCGCCATGTGGGACAGCGACGTGCCGACCCTGTCCGAATTTGCTCGTCGCGCCCAGCGCAATCCCAACGTGTTGTTCGTGGTTTACGACGATGCCACCGGTCAACACCTGACGCGTTACCTCAACCGCGAAAATCCGATCAACAAGGCTTTGCTGGAAAAAGGCCAGGGCGAGCGCGCGCTGGACAAGGTGCTGGACGCGGCGAAAAACGATCCGTCGGTCTACTACCTCGAGGCCTCGATCAATCCCAACGGCGTGGAAATCGGCAAGGTGCTGATGGGCGTATCGACGGCTTCGGTGGACACCGATCTGGCGGCGCTCGACCAGCGCTTCTCGGCGCTGATCGCCAGCAGCGATCAACTGGTCGGCGATAGCCTCAAGGGTGCCGCTGCCGATAGCGCGACGGCAATGCAGGCGCGCCTGCAGTCGGCGCAATCCACCGCGACCGAGATGAAAGCCAATACCAGCAGCACCGTGCAGGAAGCCGCCGCGACCTTGCGCTGGCGCATCGGCATGGGCCTGGCACTCGTCGGTTGCGGCGTGCTGCTGTTGCTGGCGGTGGTGCTGGGGCACCGGGTGGTCAATCGCTTGAAGATGCTCAATGCGGCGATGGACGATCTGGCGGCAGGCGAGGGCGATCTGACCAAGCGCGTGCAGATCCACAGCAAGGACGAGATCGGCGACATGGCCTCGGCGGTCAATCGCTTTGTGGATAAGTTGCAGCCGATCGTGCGCGAGGCGGGCGACGTGGCCCAGCGGACCGGAGTGGAAATCGGCGCCATGACCCTGCGCAATGCCGGTGCCGACGCAGCGGCCGGGATGCAGCGTGACGAAGTGGCGGAAAGCCTGCGCGCGCTGTCGCAAATGGCTGATGAGGCGCAGTCGGAAAGCCATGCCATGCAGGCGGCGTTGAAGCAGGTGGTGGATATTCGTCAGGCCACCGATGAAAACACTCGTACCTCGGCGAAAGTCGGCAGCCTGATCGAGGCGCTGGCAGGGCAGGTTGATACCGGGGCGAAAGTCATCGAGCGACTGGCGCAGCAGAGCGAACAGATTGAAGTGGTGCTGACGGTGATTCACGGCATAGCCGAGCAGACCAACCTGCTGGCCCTGAATGCGGCGATCGAAGCGGCGCGGGCCGGTGAGACGGGACGCGGTTTTGCCGTGGTCGCGGACGAGGTGCGCGCCTTGGCGAGCAAGACGCAAAGCTCGACCGGTGACATTCAGGCGCACATCGTCGCGTTGCAGCAGGGCGCGCGTGAAGCGGTAGAAGCGATCGGCCAGGCGGGGCGTCAGGCCAGCGAAGGTTTGCTGGTGTTACGCGACAGCGCACGGTTGCAGCAGTCAGTGCAGGCCTCGGTCGAGCAGGTGCATGCGGCGATCGGTCTGGCAACGCAGGCAGCGGCGCATCAGGCGCAGGGCGCGCAGGCAGTGCGTGGGCGGGTCGAAACGATTCATGCCCAGGCCGAGAAAGCGGCGCAGGCGGTGGTGGAAACCACGGCCAGTGGCAAGGTGCTGGATGGGCTGGCGGCGCAGTTGAAAGCCAGCCTGGGGCAGTTCAGGGCTTAAAGGTGTCCGGGCGGACCTCTTCGCGAGCAAGCCCGCTCCCACATTCGATCGCATTCCCAGGTGGGAGCTCGGTCAAACTGTGGGAGCGGGCTTGCTCGCGAAGGCGATTTCAGCGGCTCAGATACATCCGCGTCGTCAGCAGATACACCGGCAACCCCGACACCACAATCAACAACGCCGCATAAGGCGCTGCCGCCGCGAACTCGACATTTGCCGTATGCGCCCAGACCTCGGTCGCCAGCGTGTTCAGCCCGGTCGGACTGAGCAGCAGCGTCGCCGTCAATTCCTTCATCGCATCCAGAAACACCAGCGCAAACGCCGCACCCAGTGCCGGGAAGATGATCGGCAGGGTCACCCGGCAAAACGCGGTGAATGACGATGCCCCCAACGTGCGTGCCGCTTCCTCCAGCTGCGGCGCAGCCTTGTTCAGTGCCGTGCGAATCGGCGCCTGTGCCAATGGCAGGAACAGCAGCGCATAAGCGATCAGCAGCAACGCCGAGGTCTGGTACAGCGCCGGCACGTAGTGCAGGGCGAAATACACCAGCGTCAGCGCGATTACCAGGCCCGGCAAGGCGTGGAGCAGATACGGCAAGCGTTCGGCCCAGATCGCCAGTTGGCCCTTGTAACGCACCACCAGCAGCCCGACCGGCACCGCCAGCAGCAGGCACAGCGCCGCGCCACCCAGCGACAAGGCCAGCGACGACAGCAGGGCCTCAGTGATCGCCGCGACCGGGAAGGCTGCCGATGAGCCGACCGCCAGCCAGTACGCCAGCATGCCCAACGGAATCCCGCTGCCGACGATCGCCAGCAACAGGCAATACAACTGACCGGCAACCGCCCACGGCCCCAACCGCACTTGCTCGGCCTGACGCGCTGCACCCTGGCCGGTGCGCACATGGCGCCCTTTACCGCGCACCCGCAGCTCCAGCCACAGCAGCATCAGACACAGCGCGAGCAGCACCGCCGAAAGCATCGCTGCATTGGCGTTGCTGAATTCCAGTTCGAATTGCTGATAGATCGCGGTGGTGAAGGTTTGCAGGCCGATGATCGACAGCGCGCCGAACTCGACCAGCATGTGCAGGGCAATCAGCAGCGAACCGGCCAGCAGCGACGGCCAGAGCAGCGGCAGGGTGACGCGGAAGAACACGCCCCAGCGATTCTGTCCCAAGGTGCGGGCGGATTCTTCAAGGGACGGATCGAGGTTGCGCAGGGTCGCCGCGACCGGCAGAAAGATCAGCGGATACTTCGACAGGCTCATCACCAGAATCGCCCCGCCGAGGCCTTCGAACTGCGCGCTCAACGATACCCAGGTGAAGCTGCTGACAAACGCCGGCACCGCAAACGGCAGGCACAGAATCACCCCCCACAGGCGTCGTCCCGGCAGATTGCTGCGCTCCAGCAGCCACGCCAGTGACAAGCCGATCACGCCGCAAGTCAGCGTTACGCCGACCATCAACGCCAGGGTGTTGCGCAGCAGACCGAATACGTAAGGGCGCCACAACAGGTGCAGCGCTTCGGCCCAGCCGGCCTGCCAGGCTTTCAGGCCGACATAGGCCAGTGGCAACAGGCTCATGACCACCAGCAATAACACCGGCAGCACCAGCCAGATCGACGATCGTTTGCGCCGTGGCACGTAACCCCCGCGCGCGGCGGGGGCGGATAACGATGTGGCCATCAGTTCAGGCCAACTTCACGTTCCAGGTCCAAGGCTTCTTCGGCGTTGCCCAGATCGGCCGGGGTCACGTTTGGCGCTTGCAGTTCGCTGAACGGCTTGAGCCCGCGATCCGATTCCATACCTTTGTGCAGCGGGTATTCGGCGGTGGTCTGAGTGATCACGCGCTGGCCTTCCTCACTGGCCATGTAGGCAAGGAATTGCTGGGCTTCTTTTGGATGTTTGCTGGATTTCAGCACGGCAGCACTGGATACGGTGATCAGTCCGCCGACGTCGCCGCCGGTGAAGTAATGCAGTTTCGAGTCGAGTTTGCCTTTCTCACGCTGCAGGGCGAACCAGTAGTAGTTGTTCACCAGCACTGTGGCGACTTCGCCGTTTTCCACGGCTTTGAGGGCGACCATGTTGTTGCTGTAGGTTTTACCGAAAGCGCGCAGCCCGGTCAGCCATTCCTCAGCGGCGTCGCGACCGTGCATCTTGATGATCGCCACGGCTTGTTCCTGGAATGCGCCGCTGGTCGGGACGAATCCGACTTTGCCTTGCCACTTCGGATCGGAGAATTCCATCACCGACTTCGGCAGGTCTTTCTCATCGACCAGTTTCGGGTTGTAGGCAACCACGCGAACCCGCGCGGTGACACCGATCCAGGTGCCGTTGCCAGCGACGTATTGCTTGGGCAGCACGGCCAGCGTGGCGTCGTCAGTCTTGGCCAGCAGACCTTGTTCGCCGAGGTTGTTCAGTGGGGGAGATTCTTCGGTGTAGATCACGTCGGCGGGGGAGCGGTCGCCTTCTTCGATGACCTGGCTGGCGAGCTGGTTGCTGCTGCCCTTGCGTACGTTGACGTGAATGCCGGTCTTGGCCTCGAAAGCCTTGGCGATCGCATCGCCGACTTCCTTGTGTTGACCGTTGTAGAGCGTCAGGGAAACCGCATCGGCTGCCTGGGTGAGGGGAGTGGCGAGTGCCAGGCCGAGCAGGGTGAAGGTCAAGCCGCGGCGCAGGGTATTTCGAAACATCATTCGCAGGGTTCCTCACTGTCGCATTGCAAAAACTTGCAACAATGATAAACGATATTGTTTCTCAAGTGCGCCTTGCGAGGAGGGCGGAGGTTTGCTAGAGCATGATCTGGTGATCATTTGTGGCGAGGGAGCTTGCTCCCGCTCGGCTGCATAGCAGTCGTTAATCCTGAGAGAGGGCATGACTGATGTAAAAGCGAGGAATGCTGCGCATCCCAGCGGGAGCAAGCTCCCTCGCCACAGAGGCTTGCAGGTTTTCAAACGCCAGAAACGCAAAAACCCGCTTTCGCGGGTTTTCGGGAAACTCAACGTCGTAACCTTGAGTTTGAATTGGTGCCCAGAAGAAGACTCGAACTTCCACGACCGTAAGGTCACCAGCACCTGAAGCTGGCGTGTCTACCAATTTCACCATCTGGGCATTCATCGCGAGCGTTGCCGCTGTTGATGTGGCGCACTATACGGAGCGCTTTTTGATCTGTAAACCCCTGATTTAATTTTAATTAATCAGTTTTAACAAATCCGTTGCTTAGAATGCAAAAAACCCGCTTTCGCGGGTTTTGTGTGAGCCTTGAAACTGATCTAGTCTCAAGCTCGAAATTGGTGCCCAGGAGAAGACTCGAACTTCCACGACCGTAAGGTCACCAGCACCTGAAGCTGGCGTGTCTACCAATTTCACCACCTGGGCATCTCGTCAACGTGTGTACGTCGTCGATGGCGCGCACTATACGGAGCGCCTTTTTAACTGTAAACCCCTGTCAGCAAAAAAAATGAATTTTTTTACCAGCGGTGTTCAAAAGGGCTTTCAGGCGTCGATACAAGGCTCCAGAAGGGCCTTATATAGTCGGAAATTTCCCGTTTGATGGCGCCTATGCCAAACTAACCCGCATATAGACAAGGTGAAAACTCTCTAATGGCCGATTGGCAGTCCCTCGATCCCGAGGCCGCTCGTGAAGCGGAAAAATATGAAAACCCTATTCCCAGCCGCGAACTGATCCTGGCGCATCTCGCCGATCGGGGTTCGCCTGCTGCCCGCGAGCAACTGGTCGAAGAGTTTGGTCTGACCACAGAAGACCAGATCGAAGCCCTGCGCCGCCGCCTGCGCGCCATGGAGCGCGACGCTCAATTGATCTACACCCGCCGTGGCACCTATGCGCCGGTGGACAAGCTCGACCTGATCCTCGGCCGCATCAGCGGTCACCGTGACGGTTTCGGCTTCCTGGTGCCGGACGACGGCAGCGATGACCTGTTCATGAGCCCGGCGCAGATGCGTCTGGTGTTCGATGGCGACCGTGCGCTGGCCCGTGTTTCCGGTCTCGACCGTCGTGGCCGCCGTGAAGGCGTGATCGTCGAAGTGGTGTCCCGTGCCCACGAAACGATTGTTGGTCGCTACTTCGAAGAGGGCGGTATCGGTTTCGTTGTTGCCGACAATCCGAAGATCCAGCAGGAAGTGCTGGTTACGCCAGGTCGCAACGCCAACGCGCAGATCGGTCAGTTCGTCGAGGTGAAAATCACCCACTGGCCGACGCCGCGCTTCCAGCCGCAAGGCGATGTGGTCGAAGTGGTCGGCAACTACATGGCGCCGGGCATGGAAATCGATGTCGCGCTGCGTACCTACGACATTCCGCACGTCTGGCCTGAAGCGGTGCTCAAAGAAGCCGCCAAGCTCAAGCCGGAAGTCGAAGAGAAAGACAAAGAGAAGCGTGTCGACCTGCGCCATCTGCCGTTCGTCACCATCGACGGCGAAGATGCCCGCGACTTCGACGACGCGGTCTACTGCGAAGCCAAGCCGGGCAAGTTGCGCCTGTTCTCTGGCGGCTGGAAGTTGTACGTGGCGATTGCCGACGTTTCCAGCTACGTGAAGATCGGTTCGGCGCTGGACAACGAAGCCCAGGTACGCGGCAACTCGGTGTATTTCCCCGAGCGCGTGGTGCCGATGCTGCCTGAGCAGCTCTCCAACGGCCTGTGCTCGCTGAACCCGCACGTCGATCGTCTGGCCATGGTTTGCGAGATGACCATCTCCAAGTCCGGCGAAATGACCGACTACTGCTTCTATGAAGCGGTGATCCATTCCCACGCCCGTCTGACCTACAACAAGGTCAGCGCGATGCTGGAGACCCCGAAAGCCACCGAAGCGCGCAAGCTTCGCGGCGAATACACCGACGTGGTGCCGCACCTCAAGCAGCTCTATGCGCTGTACAAAGTGTTGCTGGCTGCCCGTCACGTGCGTGGCGCGATCGATTTCGAAACCCAAGAAACCCGGATCATCTTCGGTTCCGAGCGCAAGATTGCCGAAATCCGTCCGACCACCCGTAACGATGCGCACAAGCTGATCGAGGAATGCATGCTGGCGGCCAACGTGGCCACCGCCGAATTCCTCAAGAAGCACGAAATCCCAGCGCTGTATCGTGTCCACGACGGCCCGCCACCGGAGCGTCTGGAAAAACTGCGCGCGTTCCTCGGCGAGCTCGGCCTGTCCCTGCACAAAGGCAAGGACGGCCCGTCGCCAAAGGACTATCAGGCCCTGTTGGCAAGCATCAAGGATCGTCCGGATTTCCATCTGATCCAGACCGTGATGCTGCGCTCCCTGAGCCAGGCGGTGTACAGCGCCCAGAACGAAGGCCACTTCGGCCTGAATTACGAAGCCTATACCCACTTCACGTCGCCGATCCGTCGTTACCCGGACCTGCTCACGCACCGCGCCATCCGCAGCGTGATCCATTCGAAACAGGACACTCCGCACGTTCGTCGTGCCGGGGCGATGACCATTCCGAAGGCGCGCATCTATCCGTACGACGAAGCGGCGCTGGAGCAACTCGGCGAGCAGTGCTCGATGAGCGAGCGCCGTGCCGACGAAGCCACCCGCGACGTGGTGAACTGGCTCAAGTGCGAGTTCATGAAGGATCGCGTCGGTGAGTCGTTCCCGGGCGTGATCACTGCGGTGACCGGTTTTGGCCTGTTCGTCGAGCTGACCGACATCTACGTCGAAGGCCTGGTGCACGTCACCGCGCTGCCGGGCGATTACTACCACTTCGACCCTGTGCATCATCGCCTGGCGGGCGAGCGTACTGGTCGCAGCTTCCGTCTTGGCGATACCGTTGAAGTGCGCGTGATGCGCGTCGACCTCGACGAGCGCAAGATCGACTTCGAGATGGCCGAAAAAACCATCAGCGCGCCGATTGGTCGCAAGAAGCGCGGCAGCGAAAGCACTGCTCCGGCAGCGACCAAGGCTGTGGAAGACAAGGCTCCGGCGAAAACCGCCAGCCGTCGTCCAGCCAAAGAGAAAGCCGTCGAGGCTTATCGCCCGAGCGATGCTGTGGCGAAAAACGCCGAGCTGCGCAAAAGCCGTGAATTGAAGAAGGCCTTGCTGGCCGAAGCCAAAAGCGGTGGTAAAGCGGCGTCTGGGGGAAAGACCGGACGGTCGGCGCCTGATAAGGCCGCCGGCGGCAAGCCAGCCAAACCGAGCAAACACCGTAAAGGCCCGCCAAAAGCGGGTTCGGCTCCAGCCAAAAGTGGCGGGTCGCGTAAACCGAAGGCGAAGTCATGAGTCAGTTGGAAAAAATCTACGGCGTTCACGCGGTAGAAGCGTTGCTGCGTCACCACCCGAAACGCGTCAAGCAGATCTGGCTGGCCGAAAGCCGCAACGATCCGCGCGTGCAGACCCTGATCGAGCTGGCCAACGAAAATCGTGTGCAGATCGGTCAGGCCGAGCGCCGCGAAATGGACGCCTGGGTTGAAGGCGTACACCAGGGCGTGGTGGCGGACGTCAGTCCGAGCCAGGTCTGGGGCGAGGCGATGCTCGACGAGCTGCTCGACCGCACCGAAGGCGCACCGCTGTTGCTGGTGCTCGACGGCGTGACCGACCCGCACAACCTCGGCGCCTGCCTGCGTTCGGCGGATGCTGCCGGCGCGCTGGCGGTGATCGTGCCCAAGGACAAGTCGGCAACCCTGACGCCGGTGGTGCGTAAAGTGGCCTGCGGCGCGGCGGAAGTGATTCCGCTGGTGGCGGTGACCAACCTGGCGCGCACTCTGGAAAAGCTTCAGCAGCGCGGTCTGTGGGTGGTCGGCACGGCGGGTGAGGCCGAGGTCAGCATTTATGACCAGGACCTGACCGGCCCGACCATCCTGATCATGGGCGCCGAAGGCAAAGGCATGCGTCGCCTGACTCGCGAGCACTGCGACTATCTGGTGAACCTGCCGATGGCCGGCAGCGTCAGCAGTCTCAACGTGTCCGTGGCCACCGGTGTGTGCCTGTTCGAAGCACAGCGTCAACGCGGCGCCAAGGCCAAGGCTGCTGCCAAGAAAGCCTGACCTGTTGCAAATCCCCTGTAGGAGTGAGCCTGCTCGCGATAGCGGAGTTACATTCAGCATCAAAGTTGAATGTTGCGCCCTCATCGCGAGCAGGCTCACTCCTACATTGTTTTGTGGTGTGGCCTGTATCCGGTGATTGTTCAAATAATCACCAATTGCCTTGCACCTGCGCAGTCCCTTCTCTACAATTGCGCCCCTTGCTGTGACGGCAGGCACGCATGTGCCCCGCGCCAGCAAGTCCATAAGTGTCATTCACTCCTTGTCTGACCGTTTTTGAGCGGCAGGCTACAACCCGTAAGGAGCATTCATGCGTCATTACGAAATCATCTTTCTGGTCCACCCTGACCAGAGCGAGCAAGTCGGCGGCATGGTTGAGCGTTACACCAAGCTGATCGAAGAAGACGGCGGCAAAATCCACCGTCTGGAAGACTGGGGCCGTCGTCAACTGGCCTACGCAATCAACAATGTTCACAAGGCTCACTACGTGATGCTGAACGTTGAGTGCACTGGCAAGGCCCTGGCCGAGCTGGAAGACAACTTCCGCTACAACGATGCAGTGATCCGTAACCTGGTCATCCGTCGCGACGAAGCCGTTACCGGCCAGTCCGAGATGCTCAAGGCTGAAGAAAACCGCAGTGAGCGCCGTGAGCGTCGCGACCGTCCTGAGCACTCCGACGCTGATGGCGTTGAGGGTGATGACAGCGACAACAGCGATAACGCTGACGAGTAATCCACGGACCTTTTAAGGAGCCTATCAAATGGCACGTTTCTTCCGTCGTCGTAAATTCTGCCGCTTCACCGCTGAAGACGTGAAAGAGATCGATTACAAAGATCTCAACACTCTGAAAGCCTACGTATCCGAGACCGGCAAAATCGTTCCAAGCCGCATCACCGGTACCAAAGCTCGTTATCAGCGTCAGCTGGCCACCGCTATCAAGCGCGCCCGCTTCCTGGCCCTGCTGGCCTACACCGACAGCCACGGCCGCTGAGACCGGGCAGTCGACAAGTAGCAAAGGATTGAATGCATGCGTGCCTTAGCTGAGTTCATCATGCGAGGCCGTATGCAGGCCACTCTCGTGGTGGCCGGATGTGCAACATTGCCGTTGTTGTATTGGTTGGGTGCTGCCGCCGGGAGCCTGGTGCTTCTGCGGCGCGGACTGACGGACGCCATTGGCGTCCTGTCCCTGGGGCTGCTGCCGGCATTGATCTGGTGGCTGTATGCCGATGATCCACGGGCACTTCTGGTGCTGCTGGGGTCTTCGGGGCTTGCGTTGGTGTTGCGCGCAAGCGAATCCTGGGTTCGCACGCTGCTGGTCAGCGTAGTGATTGGAGTGGTGTTTTCAGTGGTGCTCGGGGCAGCGTTTGCGGCCCAGATCGAGATGCTCGCGCAGGCCTTGATAAAGGTCATGCCGGCGCTTCTTGGTGAAACCTACAAGCAATTGTCGGTCGATGAGCAAGCGCGCTTCGCGTCCCTGATTGCACCGGTCCTGACCGGACTGATTGCGGCGTTGTTGCAGATCGTCAGCGTGCTGAGCCTGATTGTCGGGCGGCATTGGCAGGCGTTGTTGTACAACCCGGGTGGTTTTGGTCGCGAGTTTCGCGCCATCCGGATCCCGCTGGGGCCGGCGATGTTGCTGCTGGCGTTGATGCTTCTGGGCCCGAATCTCGGTGCACAGATGGCCATGTTGACGCCGTTGTGCAGCGTACCGCTGGTGTTCGCCGGACTCGCCCTGATTCACGGGCTGGTCGGGCAGAAGCGACTGGCCGGTTTCTGGCTGGTGGGGTTGTACGTCACGCTGCTGTTGTTCATGCAGCTGCTCTATCCGTTGCTCGTGGTTCTGGCCATTGTCGACAGCCTGATTGATTTTCGCGGTCGTCACGTGTCGAAAGACACCGATAACGCGAACGGTGAAGGTTAAAAGTTAAGAGGATTTCCACATGCAACTGATCCTTCTGGAAAAAATCGCCAACCTGGGCAACCTGGGCGACAAAGTAAACGTTAAGGCCGGTTACGGCCGTAACTACCTGCTGCCTTTCGGCAAGGCTACCGCTGCGACCGCTGCCAACCTGGCTGCGTTCGAAGAGCGTCGTGCCGAGCTGGAAAAAGCCGCCGCAGACCGTAAAGCATCGGCTGAAAGCCGTGCTGCCCAACTGGCCGAGCTGGAAGTGACCATCACTGCCACCGCTGGCGACGAAGGCAAGCTGTTCGGTTCGATCGGTACTCACGACATCGCTGACGCACTGACCGCTTCCGGCGTTGAAGTGCAGAAGAGCGAAGTTCGTCTGCCGAACGGCACCATCCGCAACGTGGGTGAATTCGACGTGGCTGTGCACCTGCACGCCGAAGTTGAAGCCACCGTACGCGTTGTCGTGGTAGCAGCTTAAGCAATACTTGTCGGCTGGCACCCTCGGGTGCTTGCCGGTAACATCGGGCACGATCCTGTTTACAGGTCGTGCCCTTTGTCTTTCTGGTAATCCCGTTTTCAAACCTGACTCCAAGTGGCCATGAACGAAATCACCGCTCCCGAGCAATACGATCTGCAAACCGCCGCGCTGAAAGTGCCGCCGCATTCCATCGAGGCCGAACAGGCCGTACTCGGTGGTCTGATGCTGGACAACAACGCCTGGGAACGCGTGCTCGATCAAGTCTCCGACGGCGATTTCTACCGACATGACCACCGTCTGATCTTCCGTGCGATCGCCAAACTGGCCGATCAGAACATGCCGATCGACGTCGTGACCCTTGCCGAGCAACTGGACAAGGAAGGTCAGACGTCCCAGGTCGGCGGCCTCGGTTACCTCGGCGAGCTGGCGAAAAACACGCCGTCCGTCGCCAACATCAAGGCCTATGCGCAGATCGTTCGCCAGCGGGCGACGTTGCGCCAGTTGATCGGTATCAGCACCGAAATTGCCGACGCCGCCTTCAACCCCGAAGGCCGTACCGCTGAAGAGATCCTCGACGAGGCCGAACGGCAGATCTTCCAGATTGCCGAGGCGCGGCCGAAGACCGGCGGCCCGGTGGGGGTCAACGAACTGTTGACCAAGGCCATCGATCGCATCGACACCCTGTTCAACACCGCCGACGCAATCACCGGTCTGTCCACCGGTTATACCGACCTGGACGAGAAGACCAGTGGCCTGCAGCCGTCCGACCTGATCATCGTCGCCGGCCGTCCGTCGATGGGTAAAACCACCTTCGCGATGAACCTGGTGGAAAACGCCGTACTGCGCAGCGACAAGGCGGTGCTGGTGTACTCCCTCGAGATGCCAGGTGAATCGCTGATCATGCGTATGCTCTCGTCCCTCGGTCGTATCGATCAGACCAAGGTGCGTTCCGGCCAGCTCGAAGACGACGACTGGCCGCGCCTGACCTCGGCGGTCAACCTGCTCAACGATCGCAAGCTGTTCATCGATGATACCGCCGGCATCAGCCCGTCGGAAATGCGTGCGCGGACCCGGCGCTTGGTGCGCGAACACGGCGACATCGGTCTGATCATGATCGACTACCTGCAGCTGATGCAGATTCCCGGCTCCAGCGGTGACAACCGGACCAACGAGATTTCCGAGATCTCCCGATCCCTGAAAGCCCTGGCCAAGGAATTCAACTGCCCGGTGGTGGCGCTGTCGCAGCTCAACCGCTCCCTGGAACAACGTCCCAACAAGCGTCCGGTGAACTCCGACTTGCGGGAATCCGGAGCGATCGAGCAGGACGCCGACGTCATCATGTTCGTGTACCGGGACGAGGTGTATCACCCGGAAACCGAACACAAGGGCATCGCCGAAATCATCATCGGCAAGCAGCGGAACGGCCCGATCGGCTTTATCCGCCTGGCCTTTATCGGTAAGTACACCCGCTTCGAAAACCTTGCGCCGGGCAGTTACAACTTCGACGACGACGAGTAAATGCTTCATCGTTTGAACTGACGCCTTCGCGAGCAAGCCCGCTCCCACACTTGGAATGCATTCAAATGTGGGAGCGGGCTTGCTCGCGAATGGGCGTGGCGCAATTTCCGACCACAGCCGTCGGAATTGGTCAAAATTTGTGCTATATTCCGCGCCCGCGAAATTCAATGAAAGCCAACACCGGTTATCGACATGCAAGCAGCCAAGCCGTTATTTGACTATCCGAAGTACTGGGCCGAATGTTTCGGGCCAGCGCCATTCCTGCCGATGAGCAGGGAGGAGATGGATCAGCTCGGCTGGGATTCCTGCGACATCATCATCGTCACTGGTGATGCCTACGTCGATCACCCGTCGTTCGGCATGGCGATCATCGGCCGGCTGCTGGAGTCCCAGGGCTTCCGCGTCGGGATCATCGCCCAGCCGAACTGGCAGTCCAAAGACGACTTCATGAAGCTCGGCGAGCCGAACCTGTTCTTCGGCGTCGCGGCCGGCAACATGGACTCGATGATCAACCGCTACACCGCGGACAAGAAAATCCGTTCCGACGACGCCTACACCCCGGGTGGCATGGCGGGAAAGCGTCCGGATCGCGCGAGCCTGGTCTACAGCCAGCGCTGCAAGGAAGCCTACAAACACGTGCCGATCGTCCTCGGCGGCATCGAAGCTTCGCTGCGCCGCATCGCCCACTACGACTACTGGCAGGATCGTGTACGCAACTCGATCCTGATCGACGCCAGCGCCGACATTCTGCTGTACGGCAACGCCGAGCGCGCCATCGTCGAAGTGGCCCAGCGTCTGTCCTACGGGCACAAGATCGAAGACATCACCGACGTGCGCGGCACCGCGTTCATCCGTCGTGACACGCCGCAGGGCTGGTACGAAGTCGATTCCACGCGCATCGACCGTCCGGGCAAGGTCGACAAGATCATCAACCCGTACGTCAACACCCAGGACACCCAGGCCTGCGCCATCGAGCAAGAGAAGGGCCCGGTGGATGATCCCGAGGAAGCCAAGGTCGTACAGATCCTGGCCAGCCCGCGCATGACCCGCGACAAGACCGTGATCCGCCTGCCGTCGATGGAAAAGGTGCGTAACGACCCGGTCCTGTACGCCCACGCCAACCGCGTGCTGCACCTGGAAACCAACCCGGGTAACGCCCGCGCGCTGGTGCAGAAACATGGCGAGATCGACGTCTGGTTCAACCCGCCGCCGATTCCGATGACCACTGAAGAAATGGACTACGTGTTCGGCATGCCTTACGCACGGGTTCCGCACCCGGCGTACGGCAAGGAGAAGATTCCGGCCTACGACATGATCCGTTTCTCGGTGAACATCATGCGTGGCTGCTTCGGCGGCTGTACCTTCTGCTCGATCACCGAGCACGAAGGCCGGATCATCCAGAACCGATCCGAAGAGTCGATCATTCGCGAAATCGAAGAGATCCGCGACAAGGTCCCGGGCTTCACCGGCGTCATCTCCGACCTCGGTGGCCCGACCGCGAACATGTACCGCATCGCCTGCAAGAGCCCGGAAATCGAATCCGCGTGCCGCAAGCCGTCCTGCGTGTTCCCGGGCATCTGCCCGAACCTGAACACCGACCACTCGTCGCTGATTCAGCTGTACCGCAGTGCCCGTGCCCTGCCGGGTGTGAAGAAGATCCTGATCGCCTCCGGCCTGCGTTACGACCTCGCGGTTGAATCGCCGGAGTACGTCAAAGAGCTGGTGACCCACCACGTCGGCGGTTACCTGAAGATCGCCCCGGAACACACCGAGGAAGGTCCGCTCAACCAGATGATGAAACCGGGCATTGGCAGCTATGACAAGTTCAAGCGCATGTTCGAGAAGTACACCAAGGAAGCAGGCAAAGAGCAGTACCTGATCCCGTACTTCATCGCCGCGCACCCGGGCACCACCGACGAAGACATGATGAACCTGGCGCTGTGGCTCAAGGGCAACGGCTTCCGTGCCGACCAGGTGCAGGCGTTCTATCCGTCGCCTATGGCCACCGCCACCGCGATGTACCACTCGGGCAAGAACCCGCTGCGCAAGGTCACCTACAAGAGCGACGGCGTGACCATCGTCAAGAGCGAAGAGCAGCGTCGTCTGCACAAGGCGTTCTTGCGTTATCACGACCCGAAAGGCTGGCCGATGCTGCGCGAAGCGTTGATTCGCATGGGACGTGGTGACCTGATCGGTCCGGGCAAGGATCAGTTGATTCCGCTGCATCAACCGGCCACCGACAGCTACCAGAGCGCCCGTCGCAAGAACTCGACGCCGGCCGGCAGCCACAAGGTCGCGAAAGAGAAGACCACCAAGATTCTCACCCAGCACAACGGCCTGCCGCCGCGTGCCAGCGACGGTGGCAATCCTTGGGACAAGCGTGAACAGGCCAAGGCTGCGGCATTCGCCCGCAACCAGCAGGCGGCCAAGGAGCGCAAGGAAGCAGCCAAGGGCAAGGGGCCGAAACCGGCTCGCAAGCCCGTCGTTCCGCGCTAAGTCGCTTTTTGTTTCAACATAACGCCAACCTTCGGGTTGGCGTTTTGCATTTCAGGGTTCAAGAAGTGTGCTGAAACGACTGGCCCTTTCGCGAGCAAGCCCGCTCCCACAGTTGGAATGCGGTCTCCTGTGGGAGCGGGCTTGCTCGCGAAGGCGTCATCTCAGGCGCCGCATCTACCGCTTCCGCCACATTTAGGCGCAACTTCCTCGAACCATTTCCCCGCATCGCCCGATTTTGGTGCTGTACTGCCCTGAGCATTCCGGGAAAGCGCCCAAGCCCCTGCATGGCATAAGTCTTGCGCGCATTCGAATACGCTTAGGCTCGCAGGAGGCACGCCGTGTCGATTCATGTCGCATTGCATCACGTCACGCATTACCGCTACGACCGCGCTGTCGAACTCGGCCCGCAGATCGTACGCCTGCGCCCGGCCGCCCACAGCCGCACGCGGATCCTCTCGTATGCGCTGAAGGTCTCGCCCGAGCAGCATTTCATCAACTGGCAGCAAGACCCGCAGGGCAACTACCTCGCGCGTCTGGTATTCCCCGAGAAAACCGACGAGTTGCGCATCGAGGTCGACCTGCTGGCCGAGATGGCGGTGTTCAATCCGTTCGACTTCTTCCTCGAACCCTACGCCGAGAAAATCCCCTTCACTTACGCGGCCGATGAGCGCAAAGAGCTGGCGCCGTACCTCGAAACCTTGCCGCTGACCCCGGCATTCAAAGCCTATCTGGACGGGATCGACCGTACGCCGCTGCCCGCCGTGGATTTCCTGGTGATGCTCAATCAGCGCCTCAGCGAAGACATCCGCTACCTGATCCGCATGGAACCGGGCGTGCAAACCCCGGAACACACCCTCGAACATGCCTCCGGCTCCTGCCGCGACTCGGCGTGGCTGCTGGTGCAACTGCTGCGCAACCTCGGGCTGGCCGCGCGGTTCGTCTCCGGTTATCTGATTCAACTGACCGCCGACGTGAAGAGCCTCGACGGTCCGTCCGGTACCGAGGTGGATTTCACCGACCTGCACGCGTGGTGCGAGGTGTACTTGCCGGGGGCCGGCTGGATCGGTCTGGATGCTACGTCCGGATTGTTCGCCGGCGAAGGGCATATCCCGCTGGCCTGCAGCCCCGATCCATCCTCAGCCGCGCCGATCAGTGGTCTGGTCGAGCCGTGCGAATGCCAGTTCAGCCACGAAATGTCGGTGGAGCGCATCTGGGAAGCGCCACGGGTGACCAAGCCCTATACCGATGAGCAGTGGCTGGCGATTCAGGCGCTGGGCCGACAGATCGATGCCGACCTGCTCAAAGACGATGTGCGCCTGACCATGGGCGGCGAGCCGACCTTCGTCTCCATCGACGACCCCGATGGCGCCGAGTGGAACACCGCCGCGCTGGGCCCGGACAAGCGCCGCCTCTCCGCCGAACTGTTCCAGCGCATGCGCCAGCACTATGCGCCGAAAGGTCTGGTGCATTTCGGTCAGGGCAAGTGGTACCCGGGCGAGCAATTGCCGCGCTGGTCGCTCAACTGCTATTGGCGCCGCGATGGCGTGCCGATCTGGCACAACAGCGCGCTGATCGCCGATGAGCAGCAGGACTACGGCGCCGATGGCGAACTGGCGGGACGCTTTCTCGCGAGTGTTGCCGAACGCCTGAAACTGCCTGCTCGTTTCGTGTTTCCAGCCTACGAAGACAATTTTTATTACCTCTGGCGTGAGGGCGCATTGCCGAGCAACGTCAGCGCTGAAGACTCGCGTCTTGAAGAACCGCTGGAGCGTGCGCGTCTGCGCAAGGTTTTCGCTCAGGGGCTGGATAAAGTAATCGGCAAGGTGCTACCGCTGGCCCGCACTGCCAAGGGTGATCAATGGCAGAGCGGGCGCTGGTATCTGCGCGACGAGCATTGCCGACTGGTGCCGGGGGATTCGCCGTTGGGTTATCGCTTGCCACTCGGTTCACAGCCGTGGGTGAAGGCCGCCGAGTATCCGTTCATTCATCCCAACGATCCGAATCAGGACTTTCCCGAGCTGCCGGACACCGCGCAGCTCAACAGTCATGCCGAACCCGCCGCAGCCGCCGAACGTGCGCCGAAAATCGACGAGTCCGCCGACTGGCTGACCCGCACCGCCTTCTGTGCCGAGGCCCGCGAAGGGCGTCTGTATCTATTCATGCCGCCGCTGGAGCGGGTCGAGGACTATCTGGAACTGGTGGCGGCCATCGAAGCCACCGCCGAAGAGCTGCATTGCCCGGTGCTGCTGGAAGGTTACGAGCCGCCGAGCGATCCGCGCCTGAGCAACTTCCGCATCACCCCGGACCCGGGCGTGATCGAGGTCAACGTGCAGCCGTCGGCGACTTGGGACGAACTGGTCGAACGCACCGAGTTTCTCTATGAACAGGCGCGGCAGACCCGCCTGACCACCGAGAAATTCATGATCGACGGGCGCCATACCGGCACCGGCGGCGGCAACCATTTCGTCCTCGGTGGCGCGACCCCGGCAGACTCACCATTCCTGCGCCGCCCGGACCTGCTGCGCAGCCTGATCAGTTACTGGCACAACCACCCGTCGCTGTCCTACCTGTTTTCCGGCTTGTTCATCGGCCCGACCTCGCAGGCGCCGCGGGTCGATGAAGCGCGCAACGACGCCTTGTACGAACTGGAAATCGCCTTCGCGCAGATGCCTGAACCGGGCGAAGCGTGTGCGCCGTGGCTGGTGGATCGCCTGCTGCGCAATCTGCTGATCGACGTCACCGGCAACACCCATCGTGCCGAGTTCTGCATCGACAAACTGTATTCGCCGGATGGCGCTACCGGGCGCCTTGGCCTGTTGGAGCTGCGCGCCTTCGAAATGCCGCCGCATGCGCGGATGAGCCTGGCTCAGCAGTTGTTGCTGCGTGCGCTGGTTGCGCGATTCTGGCGCGAGCCCTATGCGCCGCCGAAACTGGCGCGCTGGGGCACCGAGCTGCACGACCGCTTCATGCTGCCGCACTTTATCGAGCAGGATTTCGCCGACGTCATCGTTGAACTGAACAACGCCGGTTATCCATTGCGCGCCGAGTGGTTCGCTGCGCATCTGGAGTTCCGTTTTCCCAAGGTCGGCGATTACGCGGTCAGCGGCATCGAGATGGAGCTGCGCCAGGCGCTGGAACCTTGGCATGTACTGGGCGAGGAGGGTACGGCGGGCGGCACGGTGCGTTATGTCGATTCGTCGCTGGAGCGTTTGCAGATCAAGCTCAGCGGCTTGCCGCCGCAGCGCTATCTGCTGACCTGCAACGGTATTCCGCTGCCGCTGCAACCGACCGGGCGCATCGGTGAGTTCGTCGCCGGCGTGCGCTTTCGGGCCTGGCAACCGGCCAACTGCCTGCAACCGACCATCCCGGTGCACGCGCCGCTGGTGTTCGACCTGCTCGACACCTGGATGCAGCGTTCGCTGGGCGGTTGCCAGTACCACGTGGCGCACCCGGGCGGGCGCAATTACGAGACGTTACCGGTCAATGCCAACGAAGCTGAGAGCCGGCGCATGGCGCGGTTTTTCCGCATCGGACACACGCCGGGGAAACTTCCGATACCGAACCTGACAATCTCCGACGAGCTGCCGATGACGCTCGATTTGCGACGTTTCTAAGTCCTGCACGACATGCGGATTTTTCGTATATCCGCACGTCATGTGCCTGCGTTAGTCTGACCGTTCCCTGCTGTCTGCCGAGCTTTCCATGCCTGACCTGCTAGACCGCTACCCGCTGACCGCGGGCACTTATCACGAACTGCTGAATGACAGCGGGGAAGTGCGCCCGCACTGGCGGCGGCTGTTCGATCAATTGCAGCGCAGCACCCCGGCGCAACTGGTGCAGCGGCAGGCGTTGCTGGCCCGGCAGATTCAGGAAAACGGCGTGACCTACAACGTCTATGCCGATCCCAAGGGCGCCGACCGTCCGTGGGAGCTGGACCTTCTGCCGCACGTGATCGCTGCTGATGAGTGGCAGCAACTGTCAGCGGGGATTGCCCAGCGAGCACGCCTGCTCAACGCGGTACTGGCCGACCTGTATGGGCCACAGCGGCTGATCAGCGAAGGGCTGTTACCGGCGGAGCTGGTGTTCGGCCACAACAATTTTCTCTGGCCGTGTCAGGGCATCGCGCCACCGGAAGATGCCTTTCTGCATCTATACGCCGTGGATCTGGCGCGCACACCGGACGGGCGCTGGTGGGTCACGGCGGATCGTACTCAGGCGCCGTCGGGCGCGGGGTATGCGTTGGAAAATCGCACCATTGTGTCGCGCGCCTTTCCCGAGTTGTACCGCGATCTGAAAGTGCAGCATCTGGCTGGGTTCTTCCGCACCCTGCAGGAAACCCTCGCGCGTCAGGCACCGTGTGCTGACGACGCGCCGCTGGTGGTGTTGCTCACGCCCGGGCGCTTCAACGAAAGCTATTTCGAACACCTTTATCTGGCACGCCAGCTCGGATACCCGCTGGTGGAGGGCGGCGACCTCACCGTGCGCGATGCCACGGTGTACCTGAAAACCCTCAGTGGTCTGCGCCGGGTGCACGCGATCATGCGCCGGCTCGACGATGACTTCTGCGACCCGCTGGAGCTGCGCACCGATTCGGCACTTGGTGTGCCTGGCCTGCTGGAAGCGGTGCGTCAGGGCCGGGTGCTGGTGGCCAATGCGTTGGGCAGCGGCGTGCTGGAGTCGCCGGGGTTGCTTGGATTTCTGCCGAAGATCAATCAGTACCTGTTCGGCGAAGAACTGCTGCTGCCGTCCATCGCCACCTGGTGGTGCGGCGAGGCGCCAGTGCTGGCGCAGGCGTTGGAAAAGCTTCCCGAGCTGCTGATCAAACCGGCTTTTCCCTCGCAAAGCTTCGCCCCGGTATTCGGCCGCGATCTGAGTGAACAACAGCGCCAGGCACTCGCCGAGCGCATGCAGGCGCGGCCATACGCGTATGTCGCGCAAGAGTTGGCGCAGCTGTCCCAGGCGCCGATCTGGCAGGCCGAAGACGGCCAACTGCAACCGCGAGCGATCGGCATGCGCGTGTACGCGGTGGCCAGTGGTGACGGCTATCGCGTATTGCCCGGTGGGCTGACCCGGGTCGCCGCCGATGCCGATGCCGAAGTGGTGTCGATGCAGCGCGGTGGCGCGAGCAAGGACACTTGGGTGCTGGGCGAGCGTGCGCCGAGCGGCGAACAATGGAAAACCCAGCGCAACGTCGGCGTACACGATCTGGTGCGCCGCGATCCTTATCTGCCCTCGAGGGTGGTGGAAAACCTGTTCTGGTTCGGTCGTTACTGCGAGCGTTGTGACGACAGTGCGCGACTGCTGCGGATCATGCTCGCGCGGTATGTCGATGGCGATGATCCGCAAGCCTTGCAGGCGGCCGTGGAGCTGGGCGAGCGGCTGATGTTGCTGCCGGAGGAGGGTGAGCTGCCGGAGCGGCTGCTGGCGGCGCTGCTCGGCGAGGACTGGTCGTTCAGCCTGCGCTCCAACCTGCAGCGCTTGCAGTGGGCGGCCTCGCAGGTGCGCGGCAAGCTTTCGCGGGAGAACTGGCAGGCGTTGGTCGAGTTGCAGCGCGAGGCGCTGGAACTGGACACCGAAGAGCCGGACTTCGGCGAGTTGCTGGATTTCCTCAACCGGCTGGTGATGTCGCTGGCTGCGCTCTCGGGATTCGCGCTCGACGACATGACGCGCGACGAAGGCTGGCGCTTTTTGATGATCGGCCGGCGCATCGAGCGGTTGCAGTTTCTCAGCAGCAGTCTGGCGGCGTTTCTGCGCGGCGCCGGGGCGTTCGATCAGGCGGGGCTGGAATGGCTGCTGGAGCTGGGCAACAGCAGCATCACCTACCGTTCGCGGTATCTGGCGGTGGCGCAGTTGATTCCGGTGCTCGACCTGTTGCTGCTGGATGAGCAGAACCCGCACGCGGTGCTGTTTCAGTTGAAACTGGTGACCCGCACTTTGAAACGCTTGAACGATGATTTCGGCGTACCTCGTGAGGCCGGGCTGCCGCAATTGGTCGAGCGTCTGGCGCGGTTCGATCTGGGCTGTCTGGAGAACCCGCTGTTCGGGGAAAACAGCGTGCGTGCCGCGCTCGATGGTCTGGCGGATCTGCTGCAAGAGATTGCCGAAGCCAGCGGTCAGGTGTCCGATCGTCTGGCGCTGCGCCATTTTGCCCATGTCGATGATGTCAGCCAGCGCACGGTGTCCGTCTGATGAGCGCCCATTACCAGATCTTCCACGACACCTGTTACCACTACGACAGCCCGGTTTCGCTGGCACAGCAATTGGCGCACCTGTGGCCGCGTGAGTGCACGTGGCAACGCTGCATCGAGCAGCAATTGCTGATCAGCCCGCAGCCGACGACGCGGCGGGATGAGCTGGACGTGTTCGGCAATCCGCTGACCCGACTGGCCTTCGAGCGCCCGCATGATGAGTTGCAGGTCAACGCCCGGCTCACGGTTGAGGTGCTGGCGCGGCCACTGGCGGATTTCAGTCTGTCCCCGGCGTGGGAGCAGACGCGCAACGCGCTGACCTACAGCAGTCAGCCGTTGTCCGCCGAAATGCTCGAGGCTTGTCGCTATCGGTTTCAGTCACCCTACGTGCATTTGAAACGCAGTTTCGTCGAATTTTCGGAAAGCTGTTTTCCACCGGGAAGGCCCTTGTTGCTGGGCGTGCAGGCGTTGATGCAGAAGATTTTCAGCGAATTCACCTTCGATGCCGAGGCCACGCAAGTGGCGACGCCGCTGGTCGAGGTGCTGGAGCGCCGGCGTGGCGTGTGTCAGGACTTCGCGCATCTGATGCTCGCTTGCGTGCGCTCGCGAGGGCTGGCAGCGCGCTACATCAGTGGTTATCTGCTGACCCAACCGCCGCCGGGACAGCCACGGCTGATCGGCGCCGACGCGTCGCATGCCTGGGTGTCGGTGTTCTGTCCGGTACTCGGGTGGGTGGATTTCGATCCGACCAACAATGTGCAGCCGGCGCTGGAGCACATCACCCTGGCGTGGGGTCGGGATTTTTCCGATGTGTCGCCGTTGCGCGGGGTGATTCTGGGGGGCGGCAGTCACGACCCGGAGGTCCGCGTCACGGTGATGCCATTGGAATAACACAGCACCCCATGTGGGAGCGGGCTTGCTCGCGAAGGCGGTGTGTCAGTTACATCAATGTTGAAGGTGAAGACGCCTTCGCGAGCAAGCCCGCTCCCACAGGAGGTCGTATCGTGTTCGGAAAACGGGGAGGGCTGTGAGAGCCAGCGGCTGAGCCGCCAGCCCCGTCACAAATCCGCAGGGTCTGACTCGATCATCAAACCCGGTGGGGCTCAGGCGTCGGGCGCCTGGTCTTTCGGTGCATCAACATCAACATCGTCATCAGTCGCCACTTCCCCGTCAGGGTTCAGTGCCGCTTCTTCAGCCTGCTGTTTCTTGCGCTGAAGCTTTTCCTCTTTCTTCTTTTCCTTTTCCAGGTCTCGTTGACGTTTGGCGAAGGAGTAATTGGGTTTGGCCATGGGCGATCCTCTGGGGTCGAAGGTGAGGTTGAGCGGCGCGTATTCTGCCCTGTATCGGTGCCCGGCGGTTAGCCGGGTTTTTGGTCGACCCACTTGGGCGTGACGGTCGGCTTCCAGTTATCCAGGGCGTCGAGCAGCGATTGTGCTGATTCGCTCACTTGCAGCATGTCACGGTGTGGGGCGCGAACGAAGCCTTCGCCGACGATATGGTCAAGAAAAGCCGTGAGTTTGCTGTAGAAACCGTTCACCTCAAGCAGCCCCAGCGGTTTGCCGTGGTAGCCGAGCTGGCCCCAGGTCCAGACTTCGAACAGCTCTTCCAGCGTGCCGAGGCCGCCGGGCAACGCGATGAACGCATCGCTCAACTCGGCCATGCGCGCCTTGCGCGCGTGCATGCCATCGACGACTTCGAGACGGGTCAGGCTTTTGTGGCCGATTTCCTTGTCCATCAGGCTTTGCGGGATGATCCCGATCACCTCGCCGCCGGCGGCCAGTGCGGCGTCCGCCACCAGGCCCATCAGGCCCACGGCACCACCGCCGTAAACCAGCGTCAGCTGGCGCTCGGCGAGTGCCCGGCCAAGGGCTTGGGCGGCTTCGGTATAAGCCGGATCAGTGCCGGCGTTGGCACCGCAAAATACACAAACGGATTTGAGAGACATGCCTTCCTCCTGGGTCAATCCGTCACAGGGTAATGGCTGGCACGTCTTGATCCAAGGGCTAAGCTTCGCGTTCTGGCGATTCAAAGGTACCGCTTGCGCCACAGGCGTAGGCGGCGAGCAAACTGCACAACAGACCGTTAAAGAACATGACAGGCACTCCGTTTCAGTAGATGCGCCGATCATAGGCCCGACCCGGGATTATCGCCGGTAGATTGTTTCGATGAGTGTCATAGCCTGAAAGTTGTATACAATTTTTGACTCAAGTCATAGGAACTTGCGAAGATTTCAGGCAGTCTTTCCACCATTAGTGTTTTTGTTAACCCTGCCTTGGAGATTCACCATGTTTTCCAAAGTTGTTGCGGTATCCCTGCTGGCGCTGGCCAGCAGCCAATTGATGGCTGCCGAGTGCAAAACCACCGTTGATTCCACCGACCAGATGTCCTTCAACACCAAGGAGATCGTGATCGACAAGAGCTGCAAGACCTTCACCGTCGAACTGACCCACTCTGGCAGCCTGCCGAAGAACGTCATGGGTCATAACCTGGTGGTCAGCAAAACCGCTGACATGCAGCCGATCGCCACCGACGGCCTGGCCGCTGGCATCGACAAGAACTACCTGAAAGACGGCGACGAGCGCGTTATCGCTCACACCAAGATCATCGGTGCCGGCGAGAAAGACACGCTGACCATTGATGTATCGAAGCTGACTGCCGGTACCGATTACGGCTTCTTCTGCTCCTTCCCGGGCCACATCTCGATGATGAAAGGCACCATTGCTGTGAAGTAAGCAGGTTCACCGCGTTATCGTTCTTCGCGAGCAGGCTCGCTCCCACAGGTTCGCGCCGTCAATGTGGGAGCGAGCCTGCTCGCGAAGAGGCCATGAGCATCGACAGGTGAACTGGCCAAAGAAAAGCCCGCTGGGGATCGCTCCTCAGCGGGCTTTTTTATTCGGTCGCCCGTCAAGGCGCGAACGGCATGGCCCCCTTGTGGTGGGGGCTGGTGGAGGTGCTGACGATGATGTCGAACGCTTCCTGACGCACCGGCTCGCCGTGCAGGAAGGCATCAATCTCGGCGTAGGTTACGCCGTGCGAGGCTTCGTCCGGTTTGCCCGGCGACAGGTCTTCCAGATCCGCGGTCGGCACTTTTTCCACCAGCGATTCCGGTGCGCCAAAGCTGCGGGCGATCGCCCGGACCTGGTTTTTCACCAGACCGCTGAGCGGGGCCAGGTCGCAGGCGCCGTCACCGAACTTGGTGAAGAAGCCCATCACCGCTTCCGCCGCGTGGTCGGTGCCGATCACCAGACCGTGCGCGGCGCCGGCGATGGTGTACTGGGCGACCATGCGCATCCGCGCCTTGGTGTTGCCGAGGACGAAATCCACCGACACCGCATGTTTGCCTTCGAACGCCGCCACTTCCTTGGCCAGTGATTTGACCGCCGGGCCGATGTTCACCGTGTGGCGTTCGTCCGGAGCGATGAAGTCCACCGACGCCTGGGCGTCGTGCTCGTCGAACTGGGTTTCGTACGGCAGGCGCACGGCGATGAACTTGTAGGCGTCGTCGCCGGTGCGCTCGCGCAGCTCACGCATGGCGCGCTGGGCCAGCAGGCCGGCGGTCAGCGAGTCGACACCGCCGCTGATGCCCAGCACAAGGGTTTTGAGGCCGGAATTGACCAGGCAATCCTGGATAAAGGTGATGCGCCGGGCGACTTCCGCTTCGAGGGCCTGATGCCCGGCGAATGGCGGTTGCACCTTGAGCTGTTCAGCAATCTCACGCTGTACGGCTTGCATGAATTCACTCCTTGCTAGATAGACTGGAATCGGCAGGAACCTGGAACACATGTCGCAAATAGGCGACGAAATTCGGGTCTTTGCAGTGGGTCTTGCCGGGCTCGTCGGAGATCTTCGCCACCGGCTGGCCGTTGCAGGCGGTCATTTTAAGCACGATGCTCATCGGTTCGACACCCGGAATGTCACAGGTCAGGTTGGTGCCGATGCCAAAGCTGACGTTGATCCGCCCGTGCAGCGCGCGGAAGATCTCCAGCGACTTCGGCAGGGTCAGGCTGTCGGAGAACACCAGGGTCTTGCTCATCGGGTCGATGCCGAGCTTGTGGTAGTGGGCGATGCACTTTTCACCCCACTGCACCGGATCCCCGGAATCGTGGCGCAGACCATCGAAGAGCTTGGCGAAGAACAGGTCGAAGTCGCCGAGAAACGCGTCGGTGGTGATGCAATCGGTGAGCGCAATCCCCAGCAGGCCACGGTACTCGCGCACCCAGCAGTCGAGGGCGGCGATCTGGCTGTCGATCAGCCGTGGGCCGAGTTGCTGGTGGGCCATGATCCATTCATGGGCCATGGTGCCCAGCGGTTTCATGTCCAGTTCCCGGGACAGGTGCACGTTGCTGGTGCCGACGAAGCGCCCGGGGAAATCGTGCTTGAGCACGTTGACCACTTCTTCCTGCACGCGGTACGAAAAGCGTCGGCGGGTGCCGAAGTCGGCGACCTGCAATTGCGCCAGTTCGTCAGCCGAGGCGTTGGCGCTGAGCCAGTCGAACTTGCGATACAGCTGTTCCCGCGCCTGCACCAGTTCGATTTCCCGGTAGCGATAGCGGTTGCGCACTTCGCTGACGATCGCCAGCAGCGGCACTTCGTAGAGAATCACATGCAGCCACGGGCCACGCAGACGGATGAACAGTTCGCCGTTCTCGATGCCGGTGTGCAGGTAGCGCAGGTTGAAGCGGAACAGGCCGAGAAAGCGCAGGAAATCCGGTTTGAGGAAGGTGATGCGCTCGAGAAAGCTCAACTGGTCGGCACTCAGGCTCAGCTCGGCCAGCCGCTCGATCTGGTAGCGAATCTCGGCCAGATACGGCCGCAGATCTTCGCTGTTACGGCAACGAAACTCCCATTCGACTTCGACGTTGGGGTAGTTGTGCAGCACCGCCTGCATCATCGTCAGTTTGTAGAAGTCGGTGTCGAGCAGGTTCTGCACGATGCGATCGGCAAACACACTCTCGCTCATAAACGGGGTCTCCAGGTGCACCGCGCGGTTGCGCGGGATCAATCAATGACGCTAGTGGCGCATATCAGCGGTGGGGATTGCCAGCATTTTTTAAGAGCGTCGAGATCAACTGTGGGAGCGGGATTGCGCGCGGAAGAGGGGGGTCAGTCCCCCTTGTGTTGGCTGGCCCCCCCCCTCCGCCGGCGAGCCCCCCCCCCCCC
>NZ_JAJSLU010000011.1:57522-60282 GCF_023063025.1 Pseudomonas sp. YL2
GCTTGCTCGCGAATGCGGTGCATCAGTCCCATTTGAATTGACTGACCCACCGCATTCGCGAGCAAGCCCGCTCCCACAGGGTCGTGAAAACTCTATATCGGCGTCAGATCCGGGCTGTCGATCTGCTCCAGCATCCACTTCACAAAATCCCGCACCTTCGGCACTTCCGCCGCATGTTCCGGGTAGGCCAGGTAATAGGCGTCGGAACTGGGCATTGCATGCTGCCAGGGAATGACCAGTTTGCCGTCGGCCAATTCCTCTTCCACCAGAAACCGTGGCAACAACGCGACGCCGCAGCCGACCTGAGCGGCGCGGATGCACATGTAAAAGGTTTCGAAACGCGGGCCGTGATAGCTGTGTTCGGTGTGGTAACCCTGACTGTCGAACCAGTCATGCCAGGCCTGTGGGCGCGAGGCGTTTTGCAGCAGCACCAGATCGGTCAGTTGCGTCGGGTCGGTGAAGGGCTGATCCGGCAGGCTGCCGGGCGCACAGACCGGTACCAGCTCTTCGCCGAACAGCTTCAGGCATTCGGTGCCGGGCCGTGAGCTCTGGCCGAAATAGAACGCCAGATCGCTGCGACCCTGCAGCAAGTCATCGGCCTCCTGCTCGTTGCACAAGTCGAGATGGATCGACGGATGGCGCAGACGCCAGCCCTTCAGACGCGGTACCAGCCAACGAGCGCCGAAGGTCGAGGGTGTAGAGACACGCAGGACTTCGGTCTCGCCGCCGTAGGAACGCAGGTAATGCGTGGACATTTCCACCTGAGTGAGGATTTTTCGGACTTCCACCAGGTACAAATCCCCGGCCGGGGTCATCTGCAAACGCCGACGCACCCGACGGAACAACAAGTGCTGCAACAATTCCTCAAGCTGCGCGACCTGTTTGCTGACGGCACTCTGCGTCAGGTTCAGCTCTTCGGCGGCCCGGGTGAAGCTCAGGTGCCGGGTCACGGCCTCGAAGCACTGCAACGCGGTGATCGATGGCAGGTGGCGTTTATTCAGCATGGGTGATCCCTTTTTCTTGTCTTTCTGTGCGCAGCATGAATAAACGGAATGATATCTCGCGTAAAGGTCGTTTGTTGCCTCGCCTTCGGGAAGCTACAACTAAAGGCCTGCCCGGTCGCGAAAATGCGTCCGCACACATTCTGTTTTTCGCTTGAGGAGTGACCCATGGTTGCCGCATTGCTTGATCGTCTTGGTGTGAACCCGGCCCTGTACCAGAACGGCAAAGTGCCGGTGCATTCGCCCATCGACGGCAGCCGCATCGCCGCCGTGAACTGGGAAGGCCCGGCCGAAGTCGAGCAGCACATCAGTCGCGCAGATCATGCTTTCGAGCTGTGGCGCAAGGTGCCGGCCCCGCGTCGCGGCGAACTGGTGCGTCAGTTCGGCGAAGTGCTGCGTGAGTACAAGGCTGACCTCGGCGAACTGGTGTCGTGGGAGGCGGGCAAGATCACTCAGGAAGGCCTCGGTGAAGTGCAGGAGATGATCGACATCTGCGACTTCGCCGTCGGCCTGTCGCGTCAGTTGTACGGTTTGACCATCGCCTCCGAGCGCCCGGGCCACCACATGCGTGAAACCTGGCATCCGCTGGGCGTGGTCGGCGTGATCAGCGCGTTCAACTTCCCGGTCGCGGTGTGGGCGTGGAACACCACGTTGGCGCTGGTCTGCGGTAACCCGGTGGTGTGGAAGCCGTCGGAGAAAACCCCGCTGACCGCACTGGCCTGTCAGGCGCTGTTCGACCGTGTGGTGAAGAATTTCAGCGATGCGCCGGCGCACCTGTGCCAAGTGATCATCGGTGGCCGTGACGCTGGCGAAGCGCTGGTGGATGACCCGCGTGTTGCGCTGATCAGCGCCACCGGCAGCACCCGCATGGGCCGCGAAGTGGCGCCGAAAGTCGCCGCACGTTTCGCCCGCAGCATTCTCGAACTGGGCGGCAACAACGCGATGATCCTCGGCCCGAGCGCCGACCTAGACATGGCTGTACGCGCCATTCTGTTCAGTGCGGTCGGTACTGCCGGGCAGCGTTGCACCACCCTGCGGCGGCTGATTGCCCATGAATCAGTGAAGGAAGAAATCGTCACCCGCCTCAAAGCCGCGTACGCCAAAGTGCGCATCGGTCATCCGCTGGAAGGCAATCTGGTCGGCCCGCTGATCGACAAACACAGCTTCGAAAACATGCAGGACGCGCTGGAGCAGGCACTGAGCGAGGGCGGTCGGGTGTTCGGCGGCAAGCGTCAGCTCGAAGAGCAGTTCCCCAACGCCTACTACGTGTCGCCGGCCATTGTCGAAATGCCAGAGCAGAGCGACGTGGTCTGCAGCGAAACCTTTGCGCCGATCCTCTACGTGGTCGGCTACAGCGACTTCCAGGAAGCGCTGCGCTTGAACAATGCGGTGCCGCAGGGCCTGTCGTCGTGCATCTTCACTACCGACGTGCGCGAGGCCGAGCAGTTCATGTCGGCGGTTGGCAGCGACTGCGGCATCGCCAACGTCAACATCGGCCCGAGCGGCGCGGAAATTGGCGGCGCGTTTGGTGGCGAGAAGGAGACCGGCGGCGGTCGTGAGTCGGGCTCCGACGCCTGGCGCGCGTACATGCGCCGCCAGACCAATACCGTGAACTACTCGCTGGAGTTGCCGCTGGCGCAGGGCATTACCTTCGACTGAGTTTGGAATGAAGCAGATCCCCTGTGGGAGCGGGCTTGCTCGCGAAAGCGGTGGGTCAGTCGACACAGATGTTGGCTGAAACACCGCTTTCGCGAGCAAG
>NZ_JAJSLU010000011.1:60292-208812 GCF_023063025.1 Pseudomonas sp. YL2
CCCTGGGGGGGGGGGCCTGCCCGGGGAACGGGGGGGGCCCGCCCACAAGGGTGGGGGCTAAACCCCCCCTTCCGCGCCCAAGCCCGCTCCCACAGGATCAACAGTGTGTTTGGCAGGTTTCTGTTGGAGTCTGGCAATGCCGTTACGCGAAGAATGTCTGTGGGAAAAGCTCACGCCGCAGCGCCCGGATAACACCGCGCTCAAGAGTGAGGTCAAAGTCGATGTCTGCATGATCGGCGCCGGGTTTACCGGGTTGTCGGCGGCGCTGCATCTGTTGGAAAAAGGCAAAAGCGTCTGCGTGCTCGAAGCGCATCGTGCCGGGCATGGCGGTTCCGGACGCAACGTCGGGCTGGTCAACGCCGGCATGTGGATCCCGCCGGACGAGATCGAGGCCGGATTCGGCGAAGCGGTCGGCAGTCAACTCAACCGCATGCTCGGGGCGGCGCCGGCGCTGGTGTTCAGCCTTGTGGATAAATACAACATTGATTGTCAGTTGCGCCGCGAAGGCACCCTGCACATGGCGCACAACGCCAAGGGTGAGGCGGATCTGCGCAGTCGCGAGCAACAATGGAAGCGTCGCGGGGCACCGGTCGAGCTGCTCACCGGCAAGGCCTGCGAGCAAGCCACCGGTACGCAGAAGATTGCCGCCGCACTGCTCGATCGCCGCGCCGGTACGCTCAACCCGATGGCCTATGTCACCGGCCTGGCCAACGCGGTGAAGGGCCTGGGCGGGCAGATGTTCGATCACTCGGCAGTGACCCGTCTCGAACGCGTGGGCCAGCTATGGTCGGTGCAGACCGAGCTAGGTTCGGTACTCGCCGAGCAAGTGGTGATCGCCTCCAACGCCTACACCGAGGGCGACTGGACCGAACTCAAGCGCAACTTCTTCCCCGGTTACTACTATCAGGTCGCGTCGGTGCCGCTGACCGAAGACGCCGCCCATGACATCCTCCCCGGCGGTCAGGGCTCATGGGACACGCGGCAAGTGTTGAGCAGCATCCGTCGCGACAAGGACGGCCGCTTGTTGCTCGGCAGTCTGGGCAACGGCAATCAGAAACCCACCTGGTTCCTCAAGGCCTGGGCCGACCGGGTGCAGCAACACTACTTCCCCAACCTGAAACCGGTGGAATGGGAATGCACCTGGACCGGGCGCATCGCCTTCACCCCCGATCACCTGATGCGCCTGTTCGAACCGGCGCCGGGACTGGTGGCCGTCACCGGTTACAACGGTCGTGGCGTGACCACCGGCACCGTGGTCGGCAAAGCCTTCGCCGACTACCTGTGTGACGGAAATCCTCAAGCCCTGCCGATCCCCTTCGCACCGATGCAGCCCCTGGCCGGCGTCGGCCTGCGCAGTTGCCTGTACGAGGCCGGCTTCTCGCTGTATCACGCGGGCCAGTGCCTGCGCATCGTCATTTGAGTGTTGAAATATGTTGCCGGAAGCGGCGCTTTTCGGCGTAGCGACTAGCCTCTAATGGTGCGGGTTGTAGCAGTCCCGCACCAGCAGTGTGCAGTTCGGTGACGCGAGCTGTTACAGGCTGGTTGCACGTCGTTTGGTGCCGCGGTTGCAATGATGGCGCAAGCGGGTTGCGCCTAAGATTTAAAAAGGTTTCACCTTCCGCGGTTTAGACGGTTGCACGCCCAATGAAAATGGGAACGAAACAGTCGAAATAACAAGAAAGCAGCGACTTTTTGAAGAATAAAAAACCGATGGCACGGCGCTTGCTCAGAGCATTCAGTGAAGTGAAGTCGCAGTGCCAACTAAAAAAAACCTTGGAGCACCACCTCATGTCCCAGACGTTTTACAAGAAAGGCTTTCTGGCCCTCGCAGTAGCTACTGCGCTGGGTGTTTCTGCGTTTGCTCAAGCTGATGTGAAAATCGGTGTAGCGGGTCCGATGACTGGCGCCAACGCGGCATTTGGCGAGCAGTACATGAAGGGTGCACAGGCAGCGGCGGACGCAGTCAACGCGGCAGGCGGCGTCAACGGCGAGAAAATCGTACTGGTCAAGGGCGATGACGCCTGCGAACCGAAACAGGCAGTGACAGTCGCCAAGGATCTGGTCAACCAGAAGGTAGCCGGCGTGGTCGGTCACTTCTGCTCCTCTTCCACCATCCCCGCCTCGGAAATCTACGACGAAGCCGGCGTTATCGCGATCACCCCGGGTTCCACCAACCCGCAAGTGACCGAGCGCGGCCTGAGCGCCATGTTCCGTATGTGCGGGCGTGACGACCAGCAAGGCATCGTCGCGGGCGACTACATCGTCGACGTGCTCAAGGGCAAGAAGGTCGCCGTGCTGCACGACAAGGACACCTACGGTCAGGGCCTGGCCGATGCGACCAAGGCTCAACTGGAAAAACGTGGCGTGAAGCCGGTGCTGTATGAAGGCCTGACCCGTGGCGAGAAAGACTTCAGCGCTGTGGTCACCAAGATTCGTGCAGCCGGTGCCGACGTGGTCTACTTCGGCGGCCTGCACCCGGAAGCCGGCCCGCTGGTCAAGCAACTGCGTACCGAAGGCCTGAAAGACGTCAAGTTCATGTCTGACGACGGCATCGTCACCGACGAACTGGTGACCACCGCCGGTGGCCCGCAATACGTTGACGGCGTGCTGATGACCTTCGGCGCCGACCCACGTCTGCTGCCAGACAGCAAGACCGTGGTCGATGCGTTCCGCAAGGCCGGCACCGAACCTGAAGGCTACACCCTGTACGCCTACGCGTCGGTTCAGACCCTGGCGGCCGCCTTCAACGGCGCCAAGTCCAACAGTGGCGAAAAAGCCGCCGAGTGGCTCAAGGCCAACCCGGTGAAAACCGTCATGGGCGAGAAAGCCTGGGACAAGAAGGGCGACCTGAAAGTCTCTGACTACGTGGTTTACCAGTGGGACAAGGACGGCAAATACCATCAGCTGGAAAAACAGAAGTAAGGGCTGACGTGATCATCCGAACACCATGAACCCCTGTGGGAGCGGGCTTGCTCGCGAATGCGGGATGTCAGTCGCCATCAACGGTAGCTGATACACCGCTTTCGCGAGCAAGCCCGCTCCCACAGGAGGCGATGGTGTTCCGGGGGAACGTGTCTGCATTGCTCCGACGTAAATCTGTATTTTTCCTAGAAGAGCCGCCCGCTCCGGTGGGCAGGTTCTCATTGCGTGAGATTGCGTTATGGATGGTATTTTCCTGCAGCAACTGGTCAACGGCCTGACCCTCGGGTCGGTCTATGGCCTGATCGCCATCGGCTACACAATGGTCTACGGCATCATCGGCATGATCAACTTCGCCCACGGCGAGGTTTACATGATTTCCGCGTACCTCGCGGCAATCAGTCTGGCTCTGCTGGCTTACTTCGGTATCGAATCCTTCCCGCTGTTGATGCTTGGCACGCTGGTTTTCACTATCGTCGTCACCGGCGTCTATGGCTGGGTAATCGAACGCGTCGCTTACAAACCTCTGCGCAACTCCACTCGACTGGCACCGCTGATCAGTGCTATCGGTATCTCGCTGATCCTGCAGAACTACGCCCAGATCAGCCAGGGCGCCCGTCAACAGGGTGTTCCGACGCTGCTCACCGGTGCCTGGCGCATCGACGTCGGCAGCGGTTTCGTCCAACTGACCTACACCAAGATCTTCATTCTGGTCGCCGCATTTGTCGGCATGGGCCTGCTGACCTACGTGATCAAGTACACCAAGCTCGGCCGCATGTGCCGCGCCACCCAGCAAGACCGCAAGATGGCTTCGATCCTCGGGATCAACACCGACCGGGTGATTTCCTACGTGTTCATCATCGGTGCGGCGATGGCGGCCCTGGCCGGCGTGCTGATCACCATGAACTACGGCACGTTCGACTTCTACGCCGGCTTCGTCATCGGCATCAAGGCGTTCACCGCCGCCGTGCTTGGCGGGATCGGCTCACTGCCCGGCGCGATGCTCGGCGGGATCATTCTCGGCATCTCCGAGTCGCTGTTCTCGGGCCTGGTCAACTCCGACTACAAAGACGTGTTCAGCTTCTCGCTGCTCGTACTTGTTCTGGTCTTCCGGCCTCAGGGCCTGTTGGGCCGTCCTCTTGTGTCGAAGGTGTAAGCGATGTCTTCAACCACTCAAAAAAATATCGATATCAAAAAAAGCCTGGTTGAGGCGATTCTGGCCGGCCTGATTGCCCTGATCGTGTTCGGCCCGATTGTCGGCGTCGTGCTAGAAGGCTACAGCTTCAACCTCGAACCAACCCGCGTGGCGTGGCTTATCGGCATCGTGATGATCGGCCGCTTTGCCTTGAGTCTGTTTCTGCAGACGCCCAAGGGCCTGAAGATTCTCGACGGATTCGAGAGCACCGGCTCCGGTGTGCATGTGCTGCCTGCCGATCACAAATCACGCCTGCGCTGGATCATTCCGCTGTTGATTGTGCTGGCGGTGATTGTGCCGTTTGTCTCCAACTCGTACCTGCTGGGCGTGGTCATCCTCGGGCTGATCTACGTGCTGCTGGGCCTGGGGCTGAACATTGTGGTCGGTTTGGCCGGTCTGCTCGATCTCGGTTACGTGGCGTTCTACGCCATCGGCGCCTACGGTCTCGCGCTCGGTTATCAATATCTCGGGCTGGGCTTCTGGACCGTATTGCCACTGGCGGCAATCACTGCCGGTTTGGCCGGCTGCATCCTCGGTTTCCCGGTGCTGCGTCTGCACGGTGACTATCTGGCGATCGTGACTCTGGGCTTCGGTGAAATCATCCGCCTGATCCTCAACAACTGGCTGTCGCTGACCGGCGGGCCGAACGGCATGCCGGCGCCACTGCCGACATTCTTCGGTCTGGAATTCGGCAAGCGGGCCAAGGATGGCGGGGTGCCGTTCCACGAGTTCTTCGGCATCGCCTACAACCCCGATGTGAAGTATTACTTCATCTACACGGTGTTGTTCCTGGTGGTACTGGCCGTGCTGTACATCAAGCATCGTCTGGTGAAAATGCCGGTGGGTCGCGCCTGGGAAGCGCTGCGCGAAGATGAAATCGCCTGCCGCTCGATGGGCCTCAACCATGTGCTGGTCAAGCTCTCGGCGTTCACTATCGGTGCATCCACCGCCGGGCTGGCCGGGGTGTTTTTCGCCACCTATCAAGGCTTCGTCAACCCGACCTCGTTCACCTTCTTCGAATCGGCGCTGATCCTCGCCATCGTCGTGCTCGGCGGCATGGGCTCGACCATCGGCGTGGTGATTGCGGCATTCGTGTTGACGGTTGCTCCGGAACTGCTGCGCGGCTTCGCTGAATACCGCGTGCTGCTGTTCGGCATCCTGATGGTGTTGATGATGATCTGGCGACCACGCGGGCTGATTCGCATCAGCCGTACCGGGGTCACTCCACGCAAAGGTGCCATTCACTATGAGAGGACTGCGCCATGAGTGAAGTCGTACTCTCTGTGGAAAAACTGATGATGCACTTCGGTGGCATCAAGGCCCTGAGCGATGTCAGCCTCAAGGTCAAACGCAACTCGATCTTCGCCCTGATCGGGCCGAACGGCGCCGGCAAGACCACGGTGTTCAACTGCCTGACCGGGTTCTACAAGGCCTCCGGCGGCAAGATCGAACTCAACGTGCGCGGCAAGCAGACCAACGTCATCCAGTTGCTGGGCGAGTCGTTCAAACCGACCGACTTCGTGTCGCCGAAAAGCTTCCTCAGTCGCCTGTACTACAAGATGTTCGGCGGCACCCACTTGGTGAACCGCGCCGGCCTGGCCCGGACCTTCCAGAACATTCGCCTGTTCAAGGAAATGTCGGTGTTGGAAAACCTGCTGGTGGCGCAGCACATGTGGGTCAACCGCAACATGCTCGCCGGCATCCTCAACACCAAGGGCTACCGCAAGGCCGAAAGTGATGCGCTGGACTGCGCGTTCTACTGGCTGGAAGTGGTGGATCTGGTGGACTGCGCCAACCGTCTGGCCGGTGAACTGTCCTACGGCCAGCAACGCCGTCTGGAGATCGCCCGGGCCATGTGCACGCGGCCGCAGATCATCTGCCTCGACGAACCGGCCGCCGGCCTCAACCCTCAGGAAACCGAAGCGCTGAGCGCGATGATCCGGCTGCTGCGCGACGAGCACGATCTGACCGTGGTGCTGATCGAACACGACATGGGCATGGTGATGAGCATTTCCGACCACATCGTGGTGCTGGATCACGGCGTGGTCATCGCCGAAGGCGGGCCTGAAGCCATTCGCAACGATCCGAAAGTGATTGCCGCCTACCTGGGCGCCGACGAAGAGGAGCTGGTATGAGCAAACCGATCCTCGAACTCAAAGACCTGGACGTGTTCTACGGCCCGATCCAGGCCCTCAAGGGCGTGTCGCTGCAGATCAACGAAGGCGAGACCGTCAGCCTGATCGGCTCCAACGGCGCGGGTAAATCGACGCTGCTGATGTCGATCTTCGGCCAGCCGCGCGCGGCGGGCGGGCAGATCCTCTATCAAGGCGTCGACATCACCCACAAGTCCTCGCACTACATCGCCTCCAACGGCATCGCGCAGTCGCCGGAAGGGCGGCGGGTGTTCCCCGACATGACCGTCGAGGAAAACCTGCTGATGGGCACCATCCCGATTGGCGACAAGTACGCCAAAGAGGACATGCAGCGCATGTTCGAGCTGTTCCCGCGGCTCGAAGAGCGCCGCACTCAGCGGGCGATGACCATGTCCGGTGGTGAGCAGCAGATGCTCGCCATTGCCCGTGCGCTGATGAGCCGGCCGAAGCTGTTGTTGCTCGATGAACCGAGCCTGGGCCTTGCGCCGATCGTGGTGAAGCAGATCTTCGCCACCCTGCGGGAACTGGCGAAAACCGGCATGACCATTTTCCTCGTTGAGCAGAACGCCAACCATGCGTTGAAGCTGTCGGATCGGGCGTACGTGATGGTCAACGGCGAGATTCGTCTGACCGGTACCGGTAAGGAGTTGTTGGTGAATGAGGAGGTGCGTAACGCTTATCTGGGCGGGCACTGATTCTGCTTGAGTTGTCCACAAAGCCCCGCGACGTAAGTCCCGGGGCTTTTTTCATCCCAAGTCCAGCACAAATCCCTTGTGGGAGCGGGCTTGCTCGCGAAGAGGGTGTGTCAGATAACGCCGTGTTTTATGACACATCCTCTTCGCGAGCAAGCCCGCTCCCACAGTTGATCTGCGCCAGATTTCAGAATTGTGGAAAACAAATTCCCATAGCTGCCAAAGCGCGACATATAGACGCTGCAAATGGCTGTTTTTCCACAGTTTTGACTTGTCCCCGTTTGCTGTGGAGCTGGCTGTGAATAACGTGGGAGTAGCTGGCTGCAGCCCTTGTGAAACGTGGTCTGCGGGCTGGTGATTGATTTTTGATCAGGCGTTTTTGCTGGAGCTGAAGACGCTGTTGTCAACCTTTTTCTAGGCTGTGCTGTGGAGACAATTACGTGTGAGCAAGCCTGTGGATAAGTCTGTGACTAAACTCTGGAAAGACTCCGCTGAGGGCCGTAATTACTGGCCTCGCGCAATCACTGCGTTGACCGGTCGGTCGTGCAAAATGCCATCTCCGGCACAACAGCGGCTTCAGGGTCAAGCAAAAAACTTTCTGTTTCCCGCGCAAAGCCTTGTATGGCGCGGCTTTGCGCGTTTCCACTTGCCCCCGGAAACTGTGGAAGGGACTGTGGATAACGTGCGTGCACATGGCTACAGGCCAAGCCATATAAGGTGTAGCGGCGATTGATCAAATTTTGATCGGAAGATGTCCCAGTCGGGGTGTTGCTCGTAAATGCCGGGCCGGGCATGCTGGCTGCTGATTTTCTATTCCAATGGCTGCGCTGGCGGCCGACGCAAGGAGAACACGATGTCCAACACCCTGTTTATTACCGGCGCAACCTCCGGTTTTGGTGAAGCCTGTGCCCGTCGTTTCGCCGAGGCTGGCTGGAAACTGGTGTTGACCGGCCGTCGTGCAGAACGTCTCGACGCGCTGTGCGCCGAGTTGTCGAAGCAGACTGAAGTGCATGGCCTGGTGCTCGACGTGCGTGACCGCAAGGCGATGGAAGAGGCAATTGCCAATCTGCCGCCGTCGTTCGCCAAGCTGCGTGGCCTGATCAACAACGCCGGGCTGGCGCTGGGCGTCGATCCGGCACCCAAATGCGACCTCGACGACTGGGACACCATGGTCGACACCAACGTCAAGGGCCTGATGTACAGCACTCGTCTGCTGCTGCCGCGTTTGATCGCTCACGGCCGTGGCGCCGGCATCGTCAACCTCGGCTCCATCGCCGGCAACTACCCGTACCCGGGCAGCCACGTGTATGGCGCCACCAAGGCGTTCGTTAAGCAATTCTCGCTGAACCTGCGTTGCGACCTGCAGGGCACCGGCGTGCGTGTCAGCAACATCGAGCCGGGTCTGTGCGAAAGCGAGTTCTCGCTGGTGCGCTTTGCCGGTGACCAGGAACGCTACAACGCCACTTACGCCGGTGCCGAGCCGATCCAGCCGCAGGACATCGCCGAGACCATCTTCTGGGTGCTCAACGCCCCGGCGCACATCAACATCAACAGCCTGGAGCTGATGCCGGTGAGCCAGACCTGGGCGGGGTTTGCGATCGAGCGTAACAAGGCGTAAGACCCTGTGGCGAGGGAGCTTGCTCCCGCTGGACTGCGCAGCAGGCCCGCTTTTTTGAACTGAAGAGCGGGGGCGCTCCGCACCCCAGCGGGAGCAAGCTCCCTCGCCACAAAACCGGGCATAACCGGCGATAAGGTAAACTCATCCCCCAATAACCCCACCGCACCCTGCGGTTTTTAAGGTTTTCGAGGAGTTAAAGTGAGTAACCGAGGTGAGCAGTCACTGCTCAAACAATCGACCATCCTGATGTTCGCGGTGTCGATTGCCGGGATCGTCACCGGTTTTGTTTCAGGTTCGCAATCCATCCTTTTCGATGGTTTTTTCTCGCTGATCGCAACGTTCATCAAAGTGTTGATGCTGATCACCGCCCGGCTGATCGCCAAAGAGAGCAATCACCGCTTCCAGTTCGGTTTCTGGCATCTGGAGCCGATGGTGCTGCTGATCGAAGGCAGCTTCCTGCTGTTGATCGCGATCTATGCGTTTCTCAACGGTGTGTTCGGCATCATCAACGGCGGCCGCGAGATCGAGCTGGGCTTGGTGATCATTTATGCGGCGGTGTTCACCGTCGTCGAGTTCGCCTACTTCTTCTACGTGCGTCGGCGCAATCGCAAGCTCAAGTCCAGCCTGATCCAGTTCGACAACATCAGCTGGCTGGTGGACGCGATGCTTTCGGTCGGCCTGTTGATCAGTTTTCTCGCCGCGTTGCTGCTCAAGGCCCAGGGCTTTGACGAGTGGGCGAAATTTGTCGACCCGCTGATCCTGATCGTGCTGGCGCTGACCATGTTGCCACCGGCGTTCAAGATCCTCGGCCCGGCACTGCGTGATGTACTGGGTATTGCCCCGGACACCCTGGATGATCAGGTGCGTCAGGTCATGGAAGCTGCGAAGAGCGAGCATGGTTTCGACGACTACGTGACCTACGTGCAGAAGCACGGGCGGGCGCGGTTTATCGAGATTCATGTGGTGTTGCCGGCGGATTATGCGCTGAGCAGCGTAGGTCAGCTGGATGTGTTGCGGGAGGAAATCTCGGCGCAGCTCGGCGAGCCGGATGCGGCACGCTGGTTGACGATCAGCTTTACCGGTGACAAGAAGTGGATTGCCTAGAGACCGTGTAACGGCTATTCGCGAGCAAGCCCGCTCCCACAGGGATCCAGGCTGTTCACAGATTATGTGTTCGCCGAAATTCCCATGTGGGAGCGGGCTTGCTCGCGAAAGCTATTTTTCAATCAACGCAGATATTCAGCCAGCCCGCTGTAGCACGTCGCCAAGTGATAAGGCGTCGTTGAAGGCATGTCCTTGCGGCTGACCTCTCCCAGCTCATCTCGGCATTCATGCCACCCGCCCGCGTGCAGAAAACGCTGCTGCAGCGCCTGCAACTGGCGCAGCACGGTGGCTTCGCTGTCCGCGCGCAAGGTCAGGGCGCGCAGGTATTCCGCCTGCGCCCAGATGCGCTGAGTCGAATCTTTCGGGCGACCGTCCAGTTGCAGATCGAGCATCGCGCGCACCGCACCTGAAGGTTGTTCAACGCCGAATTGCTCGGTGAAAGCGAATGCCCGGTCCAGCGCTGCATGCAGTTTCGAACCACGCAGCAGGGCTGAAGACTCGAGCAGGAAATACCATTCGAACTGATGCCCTGGCTCGTACCAGTTATCCACAGCCCCCAGTGGTTTTTCCATCAACACTCCGTGCTGCGGATCGACGAACTGCGTGTGCATGGCTGTGCATAACTCCACCAGCGCTTTCTGCGTCGCCGCGTCTTCACGCACCGCCAAGGTGGCGAGGAACGCTTCGGCCAGGTGCATCAGCGGGTTTTGCAGTGGCCCGGTTTGCAGGGTGATCCAGTCGCGGTCCAGGCAGGCTTCGTACAAGCCATCGCCGGTGGCGAAGCGTCGGCCGATGACTTCCAGTGCGGCGTTCAGCGTGGATTCCACCAGCGGCTCGCGGGACTTGGCCCAGTAATGGGCGCAGGCGAACAGGATGAAGGCGTGGGTATAGAGATCTTTGCGCTGATCCAGCGGCTTGCCTTGCGCGTCGATACTGTAGAACCAGCCGCCGTGCTCGGCATCGTGGAAATGCCGTTGCAGCGAGCGGAACAGCGCCGCGGCGCGCACCTCGGCGTTATCCACAACCCCGATCAGGCTGGAAAACAGGTACAGCTGCCGTGCGCAGGCCATCGCCCGATAGCGTTGCGGTGGCAAAGGTTGATGCGCCGCGTCGAGTGCCTCGTAGGGCAGCGCCATGTCGGCGTTCCAGCCCGGGCCTTGCCAAAGCGGCACGATCACGTTCAGAAAGTGCTGTTGCACGTTGCTGAACAGGGCGGTCAATTCGGGCAGGGAGGTGGAGCGGCAAGCATGGGGCATTGGCGGACGTCGTCACGGCTGGGGCGATTGCGCGACATGGTAGCAGAGCGGCGTCCTTTAGAGACGCGGTGTCTGTCAGACCGCTTTCGCGAGCAAGCCCGCTCCCACAGGTTTTGTGTACACCGCAAATCCAGGGTGGGAGCGGGCTTGCTCGCGAAGAGGCCGGTTCAGGCGATAGAGATCAGCCGGCCAGCAACCAGGCGCCTGTCACCGCCGAAGCAGCCCCTGCCACTCGTACCAATGGCGCAGCAGCCTGAGGCAACACGCGCACTAGGCCATAACCCGCCGCATGCAGCGCCGCCGTCGCCGCGACAAAACCGGCGGCATACGCCCAAGGGCTGCTCATGTCCGGCAGCTCCAGGCCATGCGCCACGCCATGGAACAGCGCAAACAACGCCGTTGCCGCCACCGCCATCACCAGCGGTGGACGCACCGTCAGTGCCACTGCCAGACCCAGCGCCAGCACCGAAGCGGCGATCCCGCTTTCCAGCGCCGGCAACTCCAGCCCTTCAAAACCGAGCATGCCGCCGATCAGCATGGTGCCGACAAACGTGCACGGTAGCGCCCAGCGTGCCGCGCCTTGTTGCTGCGCGGCCCACAGGCCGACCGCGACCATCGCCAGCAAATGGTCGAGGCCACCGATCGGGTGGCTGATACCGGCGACCAGACCGCTGTCGCCGTGGCCCGGGTGGGCGAAGGCGAGTGCCGGGGTCAGCAGCAGCGCCACGGCGCCGAGAATACGTTTGAGTGTCATGGATAAGCTTCCTTGTTGGTCAATAAGTCAGGCGGCGTTCAGCAGGCCCTGGCGCTCGATGAAGGCGATGATCTCTTCCAGGCCCTGGCCGGTTTTCTGGTTGCTGAAGACGAATGGCTTGCCGTTGCGCATGCGCTGGGTGTCGCTATCCATCATTTCCAGCGAAGCACCGACCAGCGGCGCCAGGTCGATCTTGTTGATCACCAGCAGGTCGGACTTGCAGATCCCCGGGCCGCCCTTGCGCGGCAGCTTGTCGCCGGCGGAGACGTCGATCACGTAAATGGTCAGGTCTGACAGCTCCGGGCTGAAGGTTGCCGACAGGTTGTCGCCACCGGATTCCACCAGAATCAGGTCCAGCCCCGGAAAGCGCCGGTTCAGTTGATCGACGGCTTCGAGGTTGATCGAAGCGTCTTCGCGGATCGCCGTGTGCGGGCAGCCACCGGTTTCCACGCCGATGATCCGCTCCGGTGCCAGCGCTTGGTTGCGCACCAGAAAGTCGGCGTCTTCGCGGGTGTAGATGTCGTTGGTGACGACGGCCAGGTTGTAGCGATCGCGCAACGCCAGGCATAGGGCCAGGGTCAATGCGGTCTTGCCGGAACCGACCGGGCCGCCGATGCCGACGCGCAGGGGTTGTGTGTTCATGTGCTTCTCCAAGATGACAGGCCCTAAGAGCGAAACAGACGGCTGTACTGGCGCTCATGCGCCATGCACGCCAGGGACAGGCCGAACGCGGCGCTGCCGATGTGTTCGGGATTGATGCGGGTGGCGTCCTGCTGCGCCTGTTGCAGCAGCGGCAGCAGTTCGCTGGTCAGGCGCTGGGCGGCTTGCTGGCCCAGTGGCAGGGTTTTCATCAGTACCGCGAGCTGGTTTTCCAGCCAGCTCCACAGCCACGCGGCGAGCGCATCCTGCGGACTGATTTGCCAGGCGCGGGCAGCCAGTGCCCAGCCAAGAGCCAGGTGCGGTTCGGCGCATTGCTCAAGAAAGCGGCGGGCCGGCGCGTCGAGTTCCGGCAAACCGTTGAGCAATTGCTGCAGCGAGTAACCCATCTGCCGGCTCTCCAGATGCAACTCACGGGTCTCGCGACTGGCACGGTGGGTTTCGCAGAGATGCAGCAACTCGGGCCAGTTTTCCTCGGCCGCGGCCTGACAATGGGCCAGCAGCAGCGGCGCCTCGAAACGGGCGAGGTTGAGCAGTAGTTGATCGCTGATCCAGCGGCGGGCGCTGTCCGGGTTGTTCACGCGGCCGTTATCCACCGCCATTTCCAGGCCTTGCGAATAGCTGTAGCCGCCAATCGGCAGTTGCGGACTGGCCAGGCGCAACAGCGCCCAGGCCGGATTCACAGACGTACGCCGAACTGATGGAGTTTGGGCGCGTAGTTGAAATCTTCGTCGCCATGCCGCGAATGGTGATGGCCGCCGCCGTAGGCACCGTGTTCCGGCTGGAACGGCGCTTCTATCGCCTCGACCTGGGCGCCGAGCTGTTCGAGCATGGCCTTGAGCACGTAATCGTCGAGCAAACGCAGCCAGCCATCGCCGACTTGCAAGGCGACGTGGCGATTGCCCAGATGATAGGCGGCGCGGGTCAGTTCGAAGGCATTGGCGCAGGTGACGTGCAGCAGTTGCTCGGGGCGGGCGCAGACGCGAACGATGCGGCCGTCCTCGGCCTGCAGGCATTCGCCGTCATATAACGGTGCCTGACCGCGCTCCAGAAACAACCCGACGTCTTCGCCATCGGCACTGAAACAGCGCAGACGGCTTTTGCTCCGCGCTTCGAAGGTCAGGTGCAACTCGGCGGACCAGACAGGTTGAGGGTCGATTCTGCGATGAATCACCAGCATCGGAAAGCTTCCAGCAGTGGACTTGTAGGAGGGCTAGAGCAAGGGGCTTGCCAACCGGACGAGATGTAGGAAATCCCTGTCGGAGCGTAGAGGATGTTTCAAGATGTTGCAGAATTTTGGAAGGTTTTGGTGCGTGAAGATTTTTACATGCACCAATTTGTGGCTGTCACACAAAGCAATGTAGGAGTGAGCCTGCTCGCGATAGCGGTCTTCCAGTCAATTCTCGGCTGACTGAACGGACGCCATCGGGGGCAGGCTCACTCCTACAGGGGGTTTGTGGGGTTTTGGGGAAGGGAATTACTCGGTACTGCCCAACCCTTGCCAGTGCTTGAGGCCGATAAAGATGAAGCGCAATTGCTGGGTGATCTTCGCCTGCGGCGTCAGATGCTCCGGCAGGGCCTCGGCGGGCGGGTCAATGATGTCCGGCAGAGTGGCGAATACCGATTTGACGATCAGGTCGGCGATCACGCTCAGCCCGGCTGCATCCAGATGTTGCAGCTTGGGCATCAGCGTCAGATCGGCCGCAAGGTCGGCGCTGATGTTCTCGCGCAGACGACCGATCGCCTGACGCACCGGCTGCGAGCCGCCGTATTGCTCACGAGCGAGAAACAGGAACTGCGAACGGTTGGCGCTGACCACGTCGAGGAAAATCCGCACCGACGCATCGATGATGCCGCCCATGACGAATTCGTTGTGGCGCACCAGTCGGATGGTTTCGCGGAAGGTCTGACCGACTTCACTGACCAGCACCAGACCCAACTCGTCCATGTCGGCAAAATGCCGATAGAAACCGGTGGGCACAATGCCGGCGGTCTTGGTCACTTCGCGCAGGCTCAGGCTGCCGAAACCTCGGCCGCTTTCCATCAAATGGCGGGCAGCGTCCATCAGGGCGTTGCGGGTCTGTTGTTTCTGTTCGGCGCGGGGCAGCATCGCAAAGGCGTTTTCTTGAGCGGGACAAGCGCCGCACTCTAGCAAATCGGCTTTGCTGGCGTCGAACGGCAGGGGGAAAAGTCAGCAGGAAAAAAGGTTTCGCAGAATGTCGGTACTGAAAAAGTCAAAAGCCCAATCCGGTGATTGGGCTTTTTTTCCAGGCCGCCATGGGCTTAGCTCAAAGCGCTGTTGCGTTCGATCACACGGTCACCACCGCCTTCGGCAACGGCCTGTCCCAGTGGGGTTTTGTCGAAACCGTCTTCAGCCAGGGTCTGGCCTTGTGGAGTACGGTCGCCGCCACCTTCAGCGAGGGTTTGCCCTTGTGGAGTGCGGTCGCCGCCATCGGAAGCCAGGGTCTGACCTTGTGGAGTCTTGTCATAGCCGTCTTGCACCAGACCTTTCTCTTCCAGACGATCACGGCCGCCTTCTGCTACAGCTTGACCTTGTGGAGTCTTGTCGTAGCCATCTTGTACCAGGCCTTTTTCTTCCAGACGATGACGACCGTTTTCAGCCAGAGTCTGACCTTGTGGCGTGCGGTCGCCGCCGTCAGCAGCCACTGTCTGGCTGAACACAGAGTGGCTGGCTTTCACTTGTGGGGTAGCCTGATCGGCAGCGGGCAGGGCGAAAGCAGTGCTGGCTAGCATCGACAGGGTAAGGCTGAGCAGTAATTGGCGTTTCATGATGGGTTGCTCCTTGGGAGGGCGATAAAGTGGGTACGAAGCCAATGCTACTCTCGATAAGTCGATATAAAAGTTCATAAACGCAATGGTAATAATCAACAGAATTGATTGTTCTGCCGAGGCGCTCTAGCTCGGGCGTTTGCGGGCGGTGGTTTTGCACCGCAGTGGGTATTTTCGACTCACTCGCGCCTCGCAAATGTGCGGGCAGCGGTAACGCTGTTCGACCAATCGGTCAGCATTCGGGCGATTTTTTGCCGCGCAATCTATATTCCGATTAAACCTGCGCACTGTTTGCCAGTCGTAGAATTCATGAGGGCCGCTTTGGCCCGCCGTTTCAGCTGTGCGTCGCGAAATCGGCGTGCGGTCGTCATCAGGAGTTTTGTGCATGACGCGCACCGGAAAAATCTTCAGTTGGACCTTCGCCACTCTCGTACTGCTGCTGGCGGTACTGGTTCTGATCATCGTGTTCTTCGACTGGAACCGGATCAAACCGCCGCTCAACGCCAAAGTCTCGGAAGAATTGCATCGTCCGTTCGCCATCAATGGCAACCTCGCGGTGATCTGGCAGCGTGAGCCGGACGAAGGCGGCTGGCGGGCCTGGGTGCCTTGGCCGCACGTGGTGGCTGAAGACCTGACGCTGGGCAATCCGGACTGGTCGAAGCAGCCGCAGATGGTCACACTCAAACGCGTGGAGCTGCGCATCTCGCCGCTGGCCCTGCTGGCGCAACGGGTGACGATCCCGCGCATCGACCTGACCGAACCCAACGCGCAACTGCAACGCCTGGCTGATGGCCGCGCCAACTGGACCTTCAAGTTCGACCCGAAAGACCCGAATGCCGAACCGTCGAACTGGGTGGTGGACATCGGAGCCATTGGCTTCGACAAGGGCCACGTCACTCTGGATGACCAGACACTCAAGACTAATCTCGACGTGTTGATCGATCCGCTGGGCAAACCGATTCCGTTCAGCGATATCGTCGGCGCCAAAGCCGCGAAGACCGCGCAGGACAAGGGCGCCGCGCCGCAGGACTATGCGTTCGCGCTGAAGGTCAAAGGCCAATACCACGGCCAGAACCTCACCGGTCAGGGCAAGATCGGCGGGCTGCTGGCGTTGCAGGACGCGAACAAACCGTTCCCGCTGCAGGCTCAGGCGAAGATCGGCGCCACCAGCATCGAACTCGCTGGCACCTTGACCGACCCGCTGAACCTTGGCGCTCTTGATCTGCGTCTGAAACTGGCCGGCGCCAGCCTCGGCAACCTCTATCCACTGACCGGCGTGACCCTGCCGGACACGCCGCCGTACTCCACCGACGGCCATCTGATTGCCAAGCTGCATGATGCCGCCGGTGCGAAATTCACTTATGAACAGTTCAACGGCAAGATCGGCGGCAGTGACATTCACGGCGATCTGACCTACGTCGCCAGCCAGCCACGGCCCAAGCTCAGCGGCGCGTTGCTGTCCAATCAATTGCTGTTCGCCGACCTCGCGCCGCTGATCGGCGCCGACTCCAATGACAAGCAAAAGGCCCGCGGCGGCGAGAGCAAGCAGCCGTCCGACAAAGTGCTGCCGGTGGAAGAATTCAAGACCGACCGCTGGCGCGCGATGGATGCCGACGTCGAGTTCACCGGCAAGCGCATCGTCCACAGTGAAAAGCTGCCGTTCACCGACCTCTATACCCACCTGAAACTCAACGACGGCGAACTCAGCCTCGAACCGCTGCGCTTCGGCGTGGCCGGCGGCAATCTGGACGCGCAGATCCGCCTCAATGGTCGCACCGAACCGCTTGAAGGCCGGGCCAAACTGACTGCGCGCGGCTTCAAGCTCAAGCAGTTGTTCCCGACCTTCGAACCGATGAAAACCAGCTTCGGTGAGCTCAACGGTGATGCTGATATCAGCGGTCGCGGCAACTCGGTGGCCAAGCTGCTCGGCGGCGCCAATGGCCAGTTGAAGATGCTGATCAACGACGGCGCGATCAGCCGTGAACTGATGGAGCTGGCCGGTCTCAACGTCGGTAACTACGTGGTCGGCAAGATTTTTGGCGACAAGGAAGTGAAGATCAACTGCGCGGCGGCGGACTTCGACATCAAGACTGGCCTGGCGACCACACGGCTGTTTGTGTTCGATACCGAGAACGCGATCATCTACATCGACGGCACCGCGAACATGGCCACCGAGCAATTGGACCTGACGGTGACACCGGAGTCCAAGGGCTGGCGTCTGATTTCGCTGCGTTCACCGTTGTACGTGCGCGGCAAGTTCATCAAGCCGGACGCCGGGGTCAAGGCCGTGCCGTTGATGTTGCGTGGCGCGGGGATGGTGGCACTGGGCGTGATTGCCGCACCGGCTGCGGGGTTGTTGGCGCTGGTGGCGCCGAGTGGCGGGGAGCCGAACCAGTGTGCGCCTCTGCTTGAGCAGATGAAGGCGGGCAAGGCGCCAGTGACCGTCAAGCCAACAAAATGATCGGTGACTGACAGGCCCCCCTCGCGGGCAAGCTTGCTCCCCCAGGCTTAGTGTAAAACCTGTGGGGGCGGGGGTGCTCCCGGAGGCGCTTTTGGGAGGGTTACATGGCGTTCCGGATGGCGGGCATGTCATCCGCGTGCTCTTCTTCCTGCGCGAGGATGTCTTCGAAGATGCGCCGGGTGGTCGGGTCTTTTTCGCCGATGTACTGGATGATCTCGCGGTAGCTGTCGATGGCGATCCGTTCGGCCACCAGGTCTTCGTAGACCATTTCCTTCAAGGTGTTCCCGGCCACGTATTGGGCATGGGACATTTTCGACAGCAGGTCCGGATTGAACTCCGGTTCGCCACCCAGTTGCACGATGCGCTCGGCCAGACGGTCGGCATGTTGCGCTTCCTGGGTCGCGTGTTCGAGGAATTCTTCCGCGGCCACGTGGGCTTTGACGCCGTTGGCCATGAAGTAATGACGCTTGTAACGCAGCACGCAGACCAGCTCGGTGGCCAGCGACTCGTTGAGCAAGCGCAGCACCTCGTCACGGTCGGCGCTGTAGCTCTCGGTTACCGCGCCGTTCTCGACGTGTTGTCGCGCACGTTCGCGCAGGGTTTTGACATCTGACAAGTGCAGGTCGTCGCTCATGTTGATCTCCAGGAGGCTAATCCAATGGCGCCACGCTCTACAGGCGTGATCGGTTACCCAAGTTGTGAGTCCTGAGCGACGCAAAAAGTTTTATGAGATTTCCGGCGACCTTGGTACCAGCTCGGACAACTGCGCTTCTTCGCGCAACCAGGCAAAAAACGCCCGCACCGGCGGATGCCGCTCCCGTCCCGGCACACACAGCGCGCTGTATCCGGCACCATCGACTTGCACCTGCCCCTTGTACGGCACCAGCAACCCACTGGCGACGCTCTGCGAGACCAGAATATTGCTCGCCAGCACCAGACCTTGTCCGGCAATCGCTGCTTGCAGGGCGTAATGCTCTTCGTCGTACTCGCGAATCGCCGGATGCTGGTTCAACCAGTTTTCGCCGGAGCGAGCGCACCACGCTTCCCAGCCATGGGCATACAGCTTCGAGTTGTGCCAGCGCACGCTGATCAGCGCCGGCGTGCGCCGGGCGGCCAGCGCCACCTGTTCCGGCGAGCCATACACGCCGAAGGTCTCATCGAACAGGCACAAGCCGTAAAGGTTGGGGTAATCGTCGAGGCTATAGCGCAGCACCAGATCGACGCTGGCGTCCTGATGCAGGTCGATGACTTCGCAGTGGGTATCGAGGCGTACGTTGATGTTCGGGTGTTGCGCATAAAACCTTCCGAGGCGCGGCACCAGCCACAGCGCGGCAAACGCGGCGGTGGTCGACAGTGTCAGGTTGCTGCCGCTGCGTTGCGGACGCAGGGTGTCGACGCTTTGCGCCACTTCCAGCAGCGCCCCGTGCAAGCTGCGAAACAGCCGCTCGCCCCCTTCGGTCAGGCGCACCTGACGCGGCAAACGCTCGAACAGCGCCACGCCGAGCCAGTCTTCCAGCGCTCGGATCTGATGGGAAATCGCCGTCGGCGTGACCGACAACTCCTCGGCGGCAGCCTTGAAACTTAGCAACCGCGAAGCGGATTCGAAGGCGCGCAGGGCGGTCAGCGGCAACGAGGCGAACATTGAGTGCTCCATGGATGAAATGGATTCATCCCGACTGATTTTTACTCAGTTGAGACAGCAGCGGGTCGGCGCCAATCTGGCGCCACTTAGCCACTCAAGTCTAGTCCCAAGGAGATTCAGATGAGCAAGATTCTTGCGATCCATGCCAGCCCGCGCGGTGATCGTTCGCACTCACGGCGTTTGGCAGAAAGTTTTCTCAGCGCCTGGCAGGTGCGCCATCCACAGGCTCAGGTCACCCGCCGGGAAGTCGGGCGCGCGCTGATCACGCCAGTCAACGAAGCCTTTGTCGCCGCCGCGTTTCACCCTGAACCCGAAGCGCGTCCGTTGTCGATGCAGGCCGATCTGGCGCTCAGCGATCAACTGGTCGGCGAGTTGTTCGAGCATGACCTGCTGCTGATTTCCACGCCGATGTACAACTTCAGCGTGCCCAGCGGCCTCAAGGCCTGGGTCGATCAGATCGTGCGTCTGGGCCTGACGTTCGACCACACCCTGGACAACGGCATCGCTCAATACACGCCGTTGCTGCAAGGCAAGAAAGCGCTGATTGTCACCAGCCGTGGCGGTTTCGGCTTCGGCCCCGGCGGCGAACTGGAAGCGTTGAACCATGCCGATCCGTGGTTGCGCACCGCGCTGGGCTTTATCGGCATCAACGACGTCAGCGTGGTCGCGGCCGAGGGCGAGGAATCGGCCGAGCGCACCTTCGCGGTATCAGTGGGCGAGGCCGAGCAGCGTTTGCTCGACCTCGCCCGGACGTTCTAAGTGGCCTGGCTGTGCCTGCTGATCGCCGCCGGTTTCGAGGTGACTTTCGCCATGGGCATGAAGTACGCCGAAGGCTTCACCCGCTTGTGGCCGTCGCTGATCACGGTGGTGGCGGCGATTGGCGGGATTTACTTCCTGACGTTGGCGCTGCGCGAGTTGCCGGTGAGCATCGCCTATCCGATCTGGACGGCGATCGGCTCGCTGGGCACGGTGTTTCTCGGTTTTGCCCTGCTCGGCGAGAGCCTGACCCTGGTCAAACTGCTGTCGGTGGGGCTGATTGTGGCGGGGGTGGTGGGCCTGAAGTAGGCTGATGGTGCAGTTGTCATCATCAGGGAGGAGGCTTGGCGGGCGTTTTGCACGTCTGGCATCCACTCAGCGACCACAAGGATGTTTGCCCATGTCACAAGGTTCGGCGACACGTTATCCACTGGTGCTGGTGCCGGGCATGCTCGGGTTTATCCGGCTGCTGCTGTATCCGTACTGGTACGGGATCATTAAGGCGTTGCGCCGTGGCGGGGCGACGGTGATTGCGGTGCAGGTATCGCCGCTCAATTCCACCGAGGTGCGTGGCGAGCAGTTGCTGGCGCGCATCGACGAAATTCTGCGCGAGACCGGCGCTGCCAGGGTCAATCTGTTCGGCCACAGCCAGGGCTCGTTGACCGCGCGTTATGCCGCCGCGAAACGGCCGGATCTGGTCGCCTCGGTAACCTCCGTGGCCGGGCCCAATCACGGTTCTGAACTGGCCGACTATCTGCAGAAACACTACCCGGCGAACAGCGCCAAGGGCCGCGTGCTTGAGGTGCTGTTGCGTTTTGTCGGCTGGCTGATGGCGTTGCTGGAAACCGGTTACCACGGGCCGAAACTGCCGGTGGACATCCACGCTTCGCATCAATCGCTGACCAGTGAAGGCGTGGCGCTGTTCAATCAGCGTTATCCACAGGGCCTGCCCGAGACATGGGGCGGTCACGGGCCGGAAGAGGTCAACGGCGTGCGTTATTACTCGTGGTCGGGGACGTTGCAACCGGGCAAGACCGATCGCGGTGGCAACCTGTTCGACGGCACCAACCGCAGCTGCCGCTTGTTCGCAAAAACCTTCGTGCGCGAGCCGGGGCAGTGTGACGGGATGGTCGGGCGTTACAGCTCGCACCTCGGCACGGTGATTGGCGACGACTATCCGCTGGATCACTTCGACATCGTCAATCAGTCGCTGGGGCTGGTGGGGAAGGGCGCGGATCCGGTGCGGTTGTTTGTCGAGCATGCGGCGCGGCTAAAGGCCGCCGGCGTGTGAATGTCAGTTACACCGCGTTATCGTTCTTCGCGAGCAAGCCCGCTCCCACAGTGGTTCGCATTCCACCTGTTGGAACCCGGTCGAATGTGGGAGCGGGCTTGCTCGCGAAAGGGCCAGATCAGGCAACGCTGATTCTGCGGCCTAGCACGGTGGTCCAGCGCTCGGAAAGAATCACCCCGCCCAACGTCAACACCCCACCCACCAGGTGATACATCGCCAGCTCTTCCTTCAACACCACCGCCGCAATCAGCGCGGTAATCAGCGGCAGCAGGTTAAAGAACAAGGTCGTGCGGCTCGGTCCCAGGCGCTGTACCGCCTGCATCCACGCCAGCGGCGCGAGCATCGAGGCCAGCAGGCACGCGTACAGCACCAGCGGAATGTTCTGCGCGGTGAAGCCGGTTTTCGGCGAGGCGGCGTACAGCGGAAACAGCACCACAATCGCCACCAGCACCTGCAGGTACAACAACACCAGCGGCGGCAGGCGCAGCTGCCATTTTTTCAGCAGGGTGCTGTAGATCGCGTAGGCCAGGGTGGCGATCAGCATCATCGCGTCACCCAGGTTCACTCCATGTTGCAGCAGCGCGCCGAGGCTGCCGGACGACACCACCACCAGCACGCCGGCGAACGACAGCACCGCGCCGAACAATGCGCCAGCGGTCAGGCGCTGGCCGAGGCTGATGATGGCCATGGCCAGCGACATTAGCGGCATCAGCGACAGAATGATGCCCATGTTGGTCGCCGTGGTCAGGGTCGCGGCGAAATAGGCGAGGCTCTGATAGACCGCCATCCCGAGCACGCCGAGGATGAAGATCTTGCCCAGATTCGGGCGGATCTGCGGCCAGTGCGCGATCACCGCTTTGAGCATGAACGGGGTGAACAGCAGCCCGGCGAGCAGCCAGCGGTAGAAACCGATCTCGGCGGGGAAGATCGCCCCGACCGCCAGTTTGTTGATCACGGTATTGCCGGCCCAGATGAAAATCGCCAGCAGGGGAAACGCGTATTGCATGGGTTAAAACCAGAACGTTGATGAACGGTGATTATCGCCTGTCTGGATGCAGCCCTATACTGCGAACCGGACAACCTGCCTCTGCAACCGGACAGCATGAACAGCAAGCACATCGATCTGCTGGATTTCAGCGAACTGCCGTCGGCGGTGTACTTCCGCTATGCCGACTTCAACGCCCATGAATACGCGGCGCCGCACCGTCATCCGTGGGGCACGCTGGAGTACGCGGCCCACGGTGTGCTGCACATGGACGTCGGCGGCAGCCGCTTCATGTCGCCGCCGCACTACGCGGTGTGGGTGCCGCCGCAGGTCGAGCACAGTTTCTACAGCCATCAACCGGTCAACTACCGCGCGGTGTGCCTCGATCCGAAGGTTTGCGCCGATCTGCCGCCGCGCGCCTGCACGCTGGCAATCAGCGACATTCTCAAGGCGATTCTCAAGGACTTCGCCGCCCGCGACGTGAAAATCCCCGAACTGGATGCCGACCAGCGTCTGGCCCAGGTGTTGGTCGATCAATTGCAACAGGCGCCGGTGCATGAATGTTATCTGCCGTACGCAAGCAATCCCGGGTTGCTGGCGATCCTCGACGCCTTGCAGGCTGATCCGGGCAATAACCTCCCGCTGGCGCACTGGGCGGCGCAAGTGCACGTCAGTGAACGCACGCTAGCCCGGCAGTTCGTGCGCGAACTGGGACTGAGTTTCGGAGAATGGCGTCAGCGCCTGCGTTATCTCGCGGCCATCGAGGCGCTGGAAGGTACCCGCAGCGTGCAGGAAATCGCCTTCGATCTCGGCTACAGCAGCGGCTCGGCGTTCATTGCCATGTTTGCCCGGCAGGCCGGGTGTACGCCGGAACAGTATCGGCGTAGCCACCTGGAAGGCAGGAAGGTGTAACAAGATTTGGCTACACTTCAGCGGAGGCCGCATCCATCGATGCGGCGACAAGGAGAAAACTCCATGAAGATGTTGCGTGTCCCTTTGTTGATGATCGGTCTGCTCCTGTGTTCCCAGGGTTTCGCCGCCACGGCGCAACAGAACAAAATGACCACCTGCAATGCTGACGCTACCGCCAAAAGCCTCAAGGGCGACGAGCGCAAGACGTTCATGAGCACTTGCCTCAAGGCTGCACCGGCCGCCAATGACGGCAAAGTGCTGACCCCGCAGCAGGAAAAAATGAAAACCTGCAACGCCGATGCGAAAACCAAGGCGCTGACCGGCGATGCGCGCAAGACCTTCATGAGTGATTGTCTGAAGAAAAAATAATCAGCAAGGATTTGCGGTGAACGGGCCGGCCTCTTCGCGAGCAGGCTCGCTCCCACATTGAAATGCGTACCCCCCTGTGGGAGCGAGCCTGCTCGCGAAGGGGCCATTGAGCACGACAATAGCCCCTGCATATCCCTAGTGCTCTCCCCGGATCGCTGGCAGACTGCCAATCCTTTTACGCCGTTCGTTTTGAGGCTGTATGCCAACGTTTTCTGAGCGTCATGTTGTGTTTTGGGTCAGTTGCATCATCATCTGCGGCGGCTTGCTGCTGGCATTGCCGCTGCGCTTGTTGCCCAGCCTGCTGGCCGGTTTGCTGGTGTTCGAGCTGGTCAACATGCTCACCCCGCAACTGCAACGGCTGATCGAAGGTCGGCGTGCGCGCTGGCTGGCGGTGGCGCTGCTGGGCACCCTGGTGGTCAGTGTGCTGGCGCTGATCTTTGCCGGCGCCATCAGTTTCCTGCTGCACGAAGCGGAAAACCCGGGCGCCTCGCTCGACAAATTCATGGGCGTGGTCGATCGCGCGCGCGGGCAACTGCCGCCGTTTCTCGATGCCTACCTGCCGGCCAGCGCTGCGGAATTTCGCGTGGCCATCGGCGAATGGGCGAGCAAGCACCTGTCCGAGCTGCAACTGGTGGGCAAGGACGCGGCGCACATGTTCGTCACCCTGCTGATCGGCATGGTCCTCGGCGCGATCATTGCCTTGCAGCGCGTGCCGGACCTGACCAAACGCAAACCGCTGGCCGCCGCCCTGTTCGACCGTCTGCACCTGGTGGTTCAAGCCTTTCGCAACATCGTCTTCGCGCAGATCAAGATTTCCCTGCTGAACACTTTCTTCACCGCGATTTTCCTGGTGGTGGTCTTGCCGCTGTTCGGTATCAAGCTGCCGCTGACCAAGACCCTGATCGTCCTGACCTTTCTGCTCGGCCTGTTGCCGGTGATCGGCAACCTGATGTCGAACACGCTGATCACCATCGTCGGCCTGTCGCTGTCGATCTGGGTGGCGGTGGCGGCGCTGGGCTATCTGATCTTTATCCACAAGCTCGAATACTTCCTCAACGCGCGCATCGTCGGCGGGCAGATCAGTGCCAAGTCGTGGGAGTTGCTGCTGGCGATGCTGGTGTTCGAAGCCGCGTTCGGCCTGCCGGGAGTGGTGGCGGGGCCGATTTATTACGCGTACCTGAAGAGTGAGTTGAAGCTGGGCGGGATGGTTTGATTCAAGCCTTGTAGCGTTTGAAAGGGCCCTTTCGCGAGCAAGCCCGCTCCCACAGGTTCAGTGTGATCCTGTGGGAGCGGGCTTGCTCGCGAAGGGCGCGCCGCTGATTCTGGATCAGACCATCGAACCGTAGCGCTTCATCGCCTCAATCGCCAGACCGCTGCCGATGCTGCCAAAGATATTGCCTTCCACATGTCGCGCATTCGGCAGCATCGCCGAAACGCTGTTGCGCAGTGCCGGAATGCCGCTCGAACCGCCGGTGAAGAACACCGTATCGACCTGCGCCACCGACACGTTGGCATCGTTCAACAGCTGCGTAACGCTGCCGCGCACGCGTTCAAGCAAGGCGTCGATCGACGATTCGAACAGGGCGCGGCTCAGTTCCACGCTCAGGCCCGGCTCAATCCGATCCAGCGGTACGTGGCGGCTGTCGGCGTGGGTCAGCTGGATCTTGGTTTCTTCGACTTCCATCGCCAGCCAGTGCCCGGCGCGCTGTTCGATCAGCTTGAACAGACGGTCGATGCCACCGGTGTCCTCGATGTCGTAGCGCATGCTGCCCAGCGCCAGGGTGGATTTCTGCGAGTACACCGAGTTGATGGTGTGCCAGGTCGCCAGGTTCATGTGGTGACTGGTCGGCATGTAGGCGCCGCTCTTCATCCGGCTGCCGTAGCCGAACAACGGCATCAGGCCTTGCAGGCTCAGCTGTTTATCAAAATCGGTACCGCCGATGTGCACGCCGCCGGTGGCGAGAATGTCGTCGTGACGGTTGTCCATGCCGCGACGCTCGGGCGACAGGCGCACCAGCGAGAAGTCCGAAGTACCACCGCCGATGTCGACGATCAGCACCAGCTCTTCTTTCTCGATTGTGGACTCGTAGTCGAATGCGGCGGCAATCGGTTCGTACTGGAACGACACGTCCTTGAAACCGAGCTTGCGTGCCACTTCGACCAGGGTGTCTTCGGCTTCCTGGTCAGCCAGCGGGTCGTCATCGACGAAAAACACCGGACGCCCCAGCACCACTTGTTCGAACTCGCGACCGGCGGCCGTTTCGGCACGGCTCTTGAGCTGACCGATGAACAGACCCAACAGATCCTTGAACGGCATCGCCGTGCCGAGCACGCTGGTGTCGTGCTTGATCAGCTTGGAACCGAGCAGGCTCTTGAGCGAGCGCATCAGCCGGCCTTCGTAGCCTTCCAGGTATTCGTGCAGGGCCAGACGACCGTAAACCGGACGGCGCTCTTCGATGTTGAAGAAGACCACCGACGGCAGGGTGATCTTGTCGTCTTCCAGCGCGATCATCGTTTCCATGCCGGGGCGCAGCCAGCCGACGGTGGAGTTGGAGGTGCCGAAGTCGATACCGCAGGCACGGGCTGGAGAGGCGTTGTTCATGTCTTTCGGGTTCCGGTCAAAAAACGGCCGCGCAGTGTATGTCAGTGCGCGGCAGATTCGAAGGCCGGTCATCTGCTATTTCACGACTAAGCTTCTTGAAAGTCGCAGCTTCGCCCCAAACTTGCTGGCATGGGCCGGCAGACATACCGGCGGTCGCAAGAACCGTCGTCCACTGCCGATAAACTTCTGCTGCGCCACCCGGTCACAAAGTTGAGATCGGTCAACCCGGCACGCGCGAATGAGCGCATGCTGGCCTCGGCGCGAAATCGATAACGGATGGTGATTTCTTCGATGGACTTCAAAGACTATTACAAGATACTCGGCGTGGAGCCGACAGCGGACGACAAGGCGATCAAGGCTGCCTATCGCAAGCTGGCGCGCAAATACCACCCCGATGTCAGCAAGGAAAAAGACGCCGAGGCCAAGTTCAAGGACGCCTCGGAAGCCTATGAAGCGCTGAAAAGCGCCGACAAACGCGCCGAATATGACGAGCTGCGCCGTTATGGCCAGCACGGTCAGCCGTTCCAGGGCCCGCCGGGCTGGCAGAGCCGTGGCGGTTTTGGCGGCGGCGGTGGCGACACCGGCGACTTTTCGGACTTCTTCAGTTCGATCTTCGGCAATCGCGGCGCCGGTTTCGGTGGCGACGGTCGGCAACAACGCAGTGCAGGGCGCCGAGGGCAAGACGTGGAAATGGAACTGCCGGTCTTCCTTGAGGAGACCTTGTCGGACGAGTCGAAGAAGGTCAGCTTTCAGGTTCCGCAATACAACGCCAACGGTCAGCACGTCAGCAACACCAGCAAGAGCCTGAACGTGAAGATCCCGGCGGGCGTCACCGACGGCGAGCGCATCCGCCTCAAAGGCCAGGGCGCACCGGGCATCGGTGGCGGGGCCAATGGCGATCTATACCTGACCATTCGCTTTGCGCCGCACCCGAAATTCGATGTCGAAGGCGAAAACCTGATCATCACCTTGCCATTGGCACCGTGGGAGCTGGCGTTGGGCGCTGAAGTGGCGGTGCCGACCCTGACCGGCAAGATCAACCTCAAGGTTCCGGCCGGCAGTCAGAACGGTCAGCGCATGCGCGCCAAGGGGCATGGCTTGAAGAACAAGGCTGGTGAGCGCGGTTACCTGTTCGTGCAGCTCAAGGCCGTGATGCCGAAAACCTCCGACGACGAGGTCAAGGCGCTGTGGCAGGAACTGGCGAAGAAAGCTGCGTTCAACCCACGAGAGAACTTCTGAATCCGACGACGGAGTAGCCCATCATGAGCAGCCCCCTGATCGTTCAACTGGACATGGCAGAATTCTGTGAGGCGGCCGATCTGTCGGACGTCTACGTGATCGAAATCGTCGAACACGGCATCCTCGAACCTCAGGGCGCGCAGCCCCGGGAATGGCGGTTCACCGACTACGAGTTGAGCCTGGCCAAGCGCGCCGCGAAGTTGCGGCGCGAGCTGGAGCTTGAGTGGGAGGGCGTCGCGCTGGCACTTGATCTGCTGGATGAAGTGAAGGAACTGCGAGCCGAGAATCGCATGCTGCGCCAGCGGTTGGGGCGTTTGGTGGTCGAGTAGTTTTACCGTTGGTTCTGGAGTGTCTTTGCCGGCCCCTTCGCGAGCAAGCCCGCTCCCACAGTGGATCGCGATCTGAATGTGGGAGCGAGCTTGCTCGCGAAGAACGATTACGCGGTTGGCCTGCTTAAACCTTTCTTGGCAACACCACACTGAACAGCGTGCCGTCGGCCTCGCTCGAGCTGACATCGATCGTCCCGCCATGGGCGTTCACCACTTCCTTGACGATGAACAAGCCCAACCCGAGGCTGGTCGACGGTTGCCCGAGTTCTTCGTCGGCGCTGCGCACCAGCGGGTCGAAAATGGTGCCGATCGCCTCTTCGGAAATCGGTGTGCCGTAGTTGTGCACCGACAGGCACACGTGGTCGCTCTCGCCACGCAGATCGACGGTCACGTCGCGCTGGTTGGCACCGTGCTGCAAGGCATTGCCGATCAGGTTTTGCAGTAACTGGTCGATCCGTCCGGCGTCCCACACGCCGCTGGTGTCACCGTGCACGGTGAGCCTGGGATCGGATTGCGGTTGACCGGCGCAGGCTTCGGCGATCGCCGCTCGCGCCGCAACGGCCAGATCCATCGGTGCCGGCTCGATCGGCAGGCTACGGCCCAGACGACTGCGCACCAGTTCCAGCAGATCGCTGACCATCGTCGCCATGTGCCGCGCGCCACGCTTGATGTGCTGGGCGCAGGCCAGGGCATCGCCTTCAAGGCTGGATTTGCGCAGCAGCAGTTCGGTGGACATGCTCACCGCCTGCAGCGGCGCACGCAGGTCATGGCCGAGGATGGCGAGGAAAATGTCCCGCGAGCGATTGACCTGCTCGGCGTAGGCCGCGGTGGATTCGGCCAGTGCCTCGTCGATGGCTTCGTTGAAACGGATCATGTCCTGAAAATAGGTCATGTCCGGCGATTCAAGGCTGTTGACCCACAGGCGGATCACGCAGGCGCGCAAATGGCGGAATTCGCTGGTCATCTGCACCAGATCGAAACCGACGGTGTGGCGCAGTTCGCCATGGCTGGCGCCGGCCTCGTCCAGGCTCGGGGTCTTTTCCGGGCCTTCGCCCTTGGCCTTGGCAGCCTGTTCGGCGGGGCTTTGCGGCTTGTTCATGTCGCGGGCGGCGGCCCGCAGAATCTCGCTGGCGTGATCGCGCAGCGCAGTGGAATCCAGATAGTCGGCGGCCGGCGTGATGGTCGCGGCGAACTGTTCCCACTCATCGACGATAGGGTCGATATTGGCCACGATGAACTCGGAAAGACGCATGGGCAGTTCCTGAAAAAAGGCGGAGCGAATCGAATATTAGCCCCTTTGGCGGGAAATACACGACCGTTTGCACGGTGCTTTTCCAGCGACATGAAAAAGGCCCCGGGATCGTGCGCAAGACACGAAACCGGGGCCTTTTGCCGTGCGTCAGAACAGGAAGTAGCGCTGGGCCATCGGCAGGGTTTCAGCCGGTTCACACCAGAGCAGCACGCCGTCGGCCTTGACCTGATAGGTCTGCGGGTCAACGTCGATGTTCGGCAGGTAATCGTTGTGGATCAGGTCGGTTTTCTGCACGTCGCGGCAGCCTTTGACCACGCCGATTTTCTTCTTCAGGCCCAATGCCTCGGGCAACCCGGCCTCCTGCGCGGCCTGACTGATGAACGTCAGGCTGGTGGCGTGCAGCGAGCCGCCGTAACTGGCGAACATCGGGCGGTAGTGCACCGGTTGCGGGGTTGGAATCGACGCGTTGGCGTCGCCCATCAGACTGGCGGCGATGGCGCCGCCCTTGAGGATCAGCGTCGGTTTCACACCGAAAAACGCCGGACGCCAGAGCACCAGGTCGGCCCATTTGCCGACTTCGATCGAACCCACTTCATGACTGATGCCATGCGTGATCGCCGGGTTGATCGTGTATTTGGCGATGTAGCGCTTGGCGCGGAAGTTGTCGTTGCCTGCGCCATCCTGCGGCAGCGGGCCGCGCTGCTTTTTCATCTTGTCGGCGGTTTGCCAGGTGCGCGTGATGACTTCGCCGACGCGGCCCATGGCCTGGCTGTCGGAGCTGATCATCGAGAACGCGCCGAGGTCGTGGAGGATGTCTTCGGCGGCAATCGTCTCGCGGCGGATACGGCTTTCGGCGAACGCCACGTCTTCGGCAATGCTTGGGTCGAGGTGGTGGCAGACCATCAGCATGTCGAGGTGTTCGTCGATGGTGTTGCGGGTGAACGGCCGGGTCGGGTTGGTCGAGCTCGGCAGCACGTTAGGAAAACCGCAGGCCTTGATGATGTCCGGCGCATGGCCGCCACCGGCACCTTCGGTGTGATAGGTGTGAATGGTGCGGCCCTTGAACGCGCCGAGGGTGGTTTCGACGAAACCCGATTCGTTGAGGGTGTCGGTGTGTATCGCCACCTGCACGTCGTACTGGTCGGCGACGCTCAGACAGTTGTCGATGCTCGCCGGAGTGGTACCCCAGTCTTCGTGCAGTTTGAGGCCGATGGCGCCGGCCTTGACCTGCTCGATCAGCGGCTCCGGCAGGCTGGCGTTGCCCTTGCCGGTGAGGCCGATGTTCATCGGGAATGCGTCAGCGGCCTGCAGCATCCGCGCCAGGTGCCACGGCCCGGAGGTGCAGGTGGTGGCGTTGGTGCCGGTCGCCGGCCCCGTGCCGCCGCCGATCATGGTGGTGACGCCGCTCATCAGCGCTTCTTCGATCTGCTGCGGGCAGATGAAGTGGATGTGCGTGTCGATGCCGCCGGCAGTGAGGATCATGCCTTCACCGGCGATCACCTCGGTGCTGGCGCCGATGGCGATGGTCACGTTGGGCTGTACGTCCGGGTTACCGGCCTTGCCGATCGCGGCGATGCGCCCGTCCTTGAGGCCGACGTCGGCTTTGACGATGCCCCAGTGGTCGATGATCAACGCATTGGTGATCAGGGTGTCGACCACTTCGGCGGCCAGCAACTGGCTCTGGCCCTGACCGTCGCGGATCACTTTGCCGCCGCCGAACTTCACTTCTTCGCCGTAGGTGGTGAAGTCCTTTTCGACTTCGATCCACAACTCGGTGTCCGCCAGGCGCACCTTGTCGCCGACGGTGGGGCCGAACATGTCGGCGTAGGCTTGACGCGAGATCTTCATGTGTTCGCCTTGGAATTCAATTGGTTTTGAGATCGTTCGCTGCGCTCACTTTCGCGAGCAGGCTCGCTCCCACAGGGGATCGGATTCCAGCTGGAGGAACTCGGTTTAATGTGGGAGCGGGCTTGCTCGCGAAGGGGCCAGAGCAGACACCGCATTACTTAGAGATCACCCATGACCCGCCCGGCAAAGCCGAACACCCGCCGATGCCCGGCGTACTCCACCAGCTCGACCTCGCGACTTTGCCCCGGCTCGAAGCGCACGGCGGTGCCGGCGGGGATGTTCAGGCGCATGCCACGGCTGGCCGCGCGATCAAAGGTCAGCGCGTCGTTGGTTTCGAAAAAGTGATAGTGCGAACCGACCTGGATCGGTCGGTCGCCGCTGTTGGCGACTTTCAGGCTGAGGGTGCGGCGGCCGACATTCAATTCGATGTCGCCGGGCTGGATCTGGTACTGGCCGGGAATCATGGCCGGGCTCCTTGCAGAATCTTGTAGTAGAGGGCGGTCGGGCGATAGGTACCGTGCGGGTCGCAGGCGTAGTCGGGAATTTCGCCGGCGCGGGTGTAACCCAGGGCCTTGTAGAAATCTTCGGCGGGGGAGCCGGCCTCGGTGTCGAGGTAGAGCATGCCGCGCTTGTGCTTGGCCGCTTCGAGCTCCAGCGCATTCATCAATTGCTGACCGAGGCCGCGTCGACGCGCCTGTTCGCGCACCAGCAGCTTCTGCACTTCGGCGCGATTGAGGCCGTTGGCCTTCTGGCACAGGCCCAACTGCACGCTGGCCTGCACCTCTTCATCCTTGACCACCACCCAGAGCAACACACTGCCCTTGTTCACTTGTTGCTGCACTTCATCGAAATAGGCGCGGGCTTGCGCGGCATCGAGGTCGGCCATGAAACCGACGCTGGCGCCATAACCCACGGCGTCGAGCAGCAGATCAATCAGGCCCTGACGATAGTGCGCAAAACTTTCCGCATTGACGCGTCGCAGTTGGGCGGGGTTCATCGCGTATCACTCCTTGTTGGCGACCGGCGGCTGGGCGCCAGGATTGAGGGTCAGTTGCATGAAGGTCAGATCGAGCCAGCGACCGAACTTGGTGCCGACTTGCGGCATTTGTCCGGTGATGCTGAAACCGGCGCGCTCATGCAGACGAATGGAAGCGGCGTTGCCACTTTCGATGGCGGCGACCATCACATGCTTGTCGCAGGCTTTGGCCCGCTCGATCAGCACGCTCATCAATTGCGGGCCAAGACCGTTGCCGCGCTGGTCGCTGCGCACGTAGACCGAGTGCTCGACGGTATGGCGGAAACCGTCGAACGGCCGCCAGTCGCCAAAGGAAGCGTAGCCGAGCACAACGTTGTCGGCGTCGACGATCACCAGAATCGGGTAGGCCTGGGCCTGACGGGCGCTGAACCACGCCTGGCGGTTGCCGAGGTCGACCGCCGATTCGTTCCAGATCGCCGTGGTGTTGAGCACCGCGTCGTTGTAGATGTCGCGGATCGCCGGCAGATCGGCGTGCAGGGCATCGCGAATGGTGTAAGTCATGGCGCGACCTCAGACGATCGGTTGGTGGACGGTGACCAGTTTGGTGCCGTCGGGAAACGTCGCTTCGACCTGGATCTCCGGGATCATTTCCGGGATGCCTTCCATCACCTGCTCGCGGCTGAGCAGGGTGGTGCCGAAGTGCATCAGCTCGGCCACGGTCTGGCCATCACGGGCGCCTTCGAGCAGGGCGGCGGAGATGTAGGCCATGGCTTCCGGGTAGTTGAGCTTCACGCCACGGGCCAGTCGGCGTTCGGCGACGAGGCCGGCGGTGAAGATCAACAGCTTGTCTTTTTCGCGTGGGGTCAGGTCCATTGCGGGTATCCATCAGGGCAGTTTGAAAAATGTGCACAAATTTCCTGTGGGAGCGGGCTTGCTCGCGAAAGCGGCAGGTCAGCCCGCATCTGTGTGAATGACACACCGCCTTCGCGAGCAAGCCCGCTCCCACAATTGGATTGCATTTCAGGTGTTCCAGATTCGCGGGGGCTGGGCTTCGCGGCCTAGCAGAGCCGGGCGTAACAAACGCCATAAATCGATTAGCCAGGCGCGGGCCAGCAGTGCCTCGCTCGCCAGGCAACGTGCCACCAACAGCCCCGGCAACTGGGTCAGATCACCGCGCACTGCATGCCCCAGCGAACGACACCGCTCCAGCAGTTCGGCGTCGATTTCACCGCTCACCAGCAGCGTCGCAAACACCGGATTGCCATCCAGACCGATCGGCGAATCGAGCAAGCCGTCATTGCCGGTGATGCGCTGACGCTCGTGCCAGAGCAATCGCCCGTCGCGGCGGATATCCAGATGCGCTTGAAAGTGTCCGAGGTCGAAGCGCTCGCCACTGGCCGGTCGGCCCAGCGCCACCACGTCCCAGTAGAACAACCGCGCATCGCCTTCAAGCTCGATTGAGGTGGTGAGTTCAGCCTGAGCGGCGCTGTAGACGATGGTTTCCTGCGGCAGCCATTCCAGCGTCGCACCGGCAGCGACTTTCAGGTCAAGCTGCTGATACGCCGGCCCCGCTGCGCGATACCACTTGGCCGCGCCGGGGCTGGTGATCTGCGCCCAGGCGTCTGCTTCGACGCGGGCGCTGATGTTCAGCCGGTCACCGCCGGCGATCCCGCCGGGCGGGTGGACGATGATGTGCTGGCAGACCTCGGGGCCTTCGGCATACAGGTGCTTTTGCACGCGCAGAGGGCCGAGATGCCGGCGCTGAACCGGGCGCGTACAGTCGCCGAAGCGGGCGTAGGCCAGCTCCAGCTCGGCGTGCCAGCTCGGGGTAAACAGGGCAGTGGGAAGCGGTAAGTTCATGGTTTGTAATTATCGTTAGGAAGCTACAGATTAAATTGTTACCAGACCTCGTACACCCTCGGCCTCCATATTTTCGCCGCGACCCTGTTGCACGATCTCGCCCCGGGACATCACCAGGTACTGATCGGCCAGCTCCGCAGCGAAATCGTAGAACTGCTCCACCAGCAAAATCGCCATGTCGCCGCGCGCCGCGAGCTTCTTGATCACCGCGCCTATCTCCTTGATCACCGAGGGCTGGATGCCTTCGGTGGGCTCGTCGAGGATCAGCAAACGCGGACGACTGGCCAGGGCGCGACCGATAGCCAGCTGCTGTTGCTGACCGCCGGACAGGTCACCGCCGCGGCGCTGCTTCATTTGTAGCAGCACCGGGAACAATTCGTAGATGAAACCTGGTACTTCTTTCGCTTCGCTGCCGGGAAACCGTGACAGGCCCATCAGCAGATTTTCTTCCACTGTGAGCCGGCCGAAGATTTCCCGGCCCTGTGGCACATAGGCGATCCCGGCGTGTACCCGCTGGTGCGGCTTGAACGTGGTAATCGGTTGGCCTTCCCAGTTCACCACACCTTCCTTGGCCGGCAACAGGCCCATCAGGCATTTGAGCAGGGTGGTCTTGCCCACGCCGTTGCGCCCGAGCAGGCAGGTGACTTCGCCGACTTTTACGTCGAATGAGAGGCCACGGAGGATGTGGCTACCGCCGTAGTACTGGTGCAGCTTGTCGACTTGCAGCATTCTCAAAATCTCCTCAAATCGCTTGTAGGAGTGAGCCTGCTCGCGATAGCGGCGTGTCAGTCAACGCCGGCTTATCTGATACACAGCTATCGCGAGCAGGCTCACTCCTACAGTTTGGAAAGGTGTTTGCAGCTCAGCGGCCGAGGTAAACCTCGATCACCCGCTCGTTGTCCTGCACCTGCTCCAGCGACCCTTCCGCCAGCACGCTGCCCTGATGCAGCACCGTCACGTGGTCGGCAATCGAGCCGACGAAGCCCATGTCGTGCTCCACCACCATCAGCGAATGTTTGCCGGCCAGCGACTTGAACAGCTCGGCGGTGAATTCGGTTTCGGCATCGGTCATGCCCGCCACCGGTTCGTCGAGCAGCAGCAGTTGCGGGTCCTGCATCAACAGCATGCCGATTTCCAGAAACTGCTTCTGACCGTGGGACAGCAGGCCTGCCGGGCGATTGACCGAGCTGGTCAGGCGAATGGTTTCCAGCACCTCGCTGATGCGATCGCGCTGCTCGCCACTCAAGCGTGCGCGCAAACTGGCCCACACCGACTTGTCGGTCTTCTGCGCCAGCTCAAGGTTCTCGAACACGCTGAGGGCTTCGAACACCGTCGGTTTCTGGAACTTGCGGCCGATCCCGGCCTGGGCGATCTGCACTTCGCTCATCTGCGTCAGGTCGAGGGTTTCGCCGAACCACGCCTTGCCGTGACTGGGGCGGGTCTTGCCGGTGATCACGTCCATCAGCGTGGTCTTGCCCGCGCCGTTGGGGCCGATGATGCAGCGCAGTTCGCCGACACCGATGTACAGGTTCAGATTGTTCAGCGCGCGAAAGCCGTCGAAGCTGACGCTGATGTCTTCCAGGGTCAGGATCGTGCCGTGACGGGTGTCGAGGCCCGGCCCGACGCGCTGGCCGAGGCCGATCGAGTCGCGGCTGGTGCCCTCGTCCTTGTTCGGTTCCACGGGGAAAAACGCCGGTTCGAGCATGAATTCAGCACTCGCAGTGACTCTCATTGTTCACCTCGTTTCTTCAGCAGGCCGATCACGCCTTTGGGCAGATACAACGTCACGACGATGAACAGCGCGCCGAGGAAGAACAGCCAGTATTCAGGGAAGGCCACGGTGAACCAGCTCTTCATGCCGTTGACCACACCGGCACCGAGCAGCGGCCCGATCAGCGTGCCGCGACCGCCGAGGGCGACCCATACCGCCGCCTCGATCGAGTTGGTCGGCGACATTTCGCTGGGGTTGATGATGCCGACCTGCGGCACGTACAGGGCCCCGGCCAGACCGCACAGCACCGCGCTCAAGACCCAGACGAACAGTTTGAAACCGCGCGGGTCGTAGCCGCAGAACATCAGGCGGTTTTCTGCATCGCGCAGCGCGGTCAGCACCCGGCCGAACTTGCTCTGTGCAAGACGCCAGCCGATGAACAGACTCGCCACCAGCAACAGTACGGTCGCCAGAAATAGCACCGCGCGGGTGCCCGGCTCAGTGATGCCGAAACCGAGAATCGTGCGGAAATTGGTGAAGCCGTTGTTGCCGCCGAAGCCGGTCTCGTTGCGGAAAAACAGGAGCATCCCGGCGAAGGTCAGGGCCTGGGTCATGATCGAGAAATACACGCCCTTGATCCGCGAGCGGAAGGCGAAGAAGCCGAACACCAGCGCCAGCAGACCCGGTGCCAGCACCACCAGACACATCGACCAGATAAAGCTGCTGGTGCCGCTCCAGTACCACGGCAGGTCGGTCCACGACAGAAAGGTCATGAACGCCGGCAAGCCATCACCGGCGGCCTGGCGCATCAGGTACATGCCCATCGCATAACCACCGAGGGCGAAGAACAGGCCATGGCCCAGCGACAGCAGCCCGGCGTAGCCCCAGACCAGATCCAGCGCCAGGGCGACAATGGCGTAGCAGAGGATTTTGCCGACCAGCGTCAGCGTATACGCCGACACATGCAGCGTGCTGTCCGGCGCCAACAGTGAGAGCAGCGGCAGGGCGATCAGCAGCGCGAGGATCACCGCGCCGATGGCGAGGGTGACTTTCGGCCCGGCTTTTTGCGTGGCCGTGACAAGTAGAGGCTGGTTCATCAGTCGATCACCCGTCCTTTCAGTGCGAAGAGGCCTTGCGGACGTTTCTGGATGAACAGAATGATCAGCGCGAGGATCAGGATCTTGCCGAGTACCGCACCGATCTGCGGTTCAAGAATTTTGTTGGCGATGCCCAGCCCGAACGCGGCCAGCACGCTGCCGGCGAGTTGGCCGACGCCACCGAGCACCACCACCAGAAACGAGTCGATGATGTAGCTCTGGCCCAGGTCCGGGCCGACGTTGCCGATCTGACTCAGCGCCACGCCACCGAGGCCGGCAATGCCCGAGCCGAGGCCGAAGGCGAGCATGTCGACGCGCCCGGTGGGCACGCCGCAGCAGGCGGCCATGTTGCGGTTCTGCGTGACCGCACGGACGTTGAGGCCGAGGCGGGTCTTGTTCAGCAGCAGCCAGGTCAGCACCACCACGAACAAAGCGAAAGCGATGATCACGATGCGGTTGTACGGCAGCACCAGATTCGGCAGCACTTGAATACCGCCGGACAGCCACGCCGGGTTCGCCACTTCAACGTTCTGTGCGCCGAACAGCAGGCGCACCAACTGAATCAGCATCAGGCTGATGCCCCAAGTGGCGAGCAGGGTTTCCAGCGGTCGGCCGTAGAGATGACGAATCACCGTGCGCTCCAGCGCCATGCCGATTGCCGCCGTGACAAAGAACGCCACCGGCAGTGCGATCAGCGGATAGAACTCGATGGCTTGCGGGGCGTAGCGCTGGAACATCAGCTGCACCACGTAGGTCGAGTAGGCGCCAAGCATCAGCATCTCGCCATGGGCCATGTTGATCACCCCGAGCAGGCCGAAGGTGATCGCCAGCCCGAGGGCCGCGAGCAGCAGGATCGAGCCGAGGGACATGCCGCTGAACGCCTGACCCAACACTTCGCCGATCAGCAGTTTGCGCTTGACCTGAGCCAGACTGGTTTCGGCGGCGGTGCGCACCCCGGCATCGCTTTCCACGCCGGGTTCGAGCAGGCCTTCGAGGCGGGTGCGGGCCAGCGGATCGCCGGTTTCGCCGAGCAGGCGCACGGCGGCCAGACGCACCGCCGGATCGCTGTCGACCAGCTGCAGATTGGCCAGCGCCAGGCTCAGGGCGGCGTGGACGTTCTGGTCTTTTTCGCCAGCCAGCTGCTGGTCGAGGAATTTCAGCTGCGCGGGTTTCGCGCTTTTCTGCAATTGCTGCGCGGCACTCAGACGGGTTTTGGCGTCGGCGGCGAGCAATTGGTGGCTGGCCAGAGCGGTGTCGATCAGACCCCGCAGGCGGTTGTTCAGGCGCAGGGTTTTGGTTTGGCCGTCGAGGGTCAATTGGCCTTGTTGCAGGGCGTTGATCAGCTCGACACGCGCTGGCTCGGGCTGCGCGGCCCAGGCTTCCAGCAGTTTGGCCTGTTGCACGGGATTGGCGGCGACGAAGTCTTCGGCGTCGCCGGCAAAGGCAGTCATCGGCAACAGCAGTGCGATGGCGAGGATGAAGCGGTATAGGGTAGTCGGCATAAAGAGTCGCCTTGCGCGGACTAATTGTGGGAGCGGGCTTGCTCGCGAAAGCGGTGTGTCAGCTTGCATCTAAGTTGAATGACGAACTGCTTTCGCGAGCAAGCCCGCTCCCACAGGGGGAGTGTGCCGGACTGAAAGTCTTAACAGCCCGACACCCAATGGCTCAGTTGCTCTTCACCGCGTAATCCGGCTTCTTGTCGTTGCCATCGATAAACGGACTCCACGGCTGCGCGCGGATCGGGCCTTCGGTCTGCCACACGACGTTGAACTGACCGTCGTTCTGGATCTCGCCGATCATCACCGGTTTGTGCAGGTGGTGGTTGGTCTTGTCCATGGTCAGGGTGTAACCGGACGGCGCGGCGAAGGTCTGGCCGGCCAGCGCTTCGCGAACCTTGTCGACGTCGGTGGACTTGGCTTTCTCCACCGCTTGCGCCCACATGTGGATGCCGACGTAAGTGGCTTCCATCGGGTCGTTGGTCACCGCTTTGTCGGCGCCCGGCAGGTTGTGTTTCTTCGCGTAGGCCTTCCAGTCAGCGACGAACTTCTTGTTCACCGGGTTCTCCACGGACTCGAAGTAGTTCCACGCCGCAAGGTTGCCCACCAGCGGTTTGGTGTCGATGCCGCGCAGCTCTTCTTCACCCACCGAGAACGCCACCACCGGTACGTCGGTAGCCTTCAGGCCCTGGTTGGCCAGCTCTTTGTAGAACGGCACGTTGGAGTCGCCGTTGACCGTGGAGATCACCGCAGTCTTGCCGCCGGCGGAGAATTTCTTGATGTTGGCGACGATGGTTTGATAGTCGCTATGACCGAACGGGGTATAGACCTCTTCGATGTCCTTGTCGGCCACGCCTTTGGAATGCAGGAACGAGCGCAGGATCTTGTTGGTGGTACGCGGGTAGACGTAGTCGGTGCCGAGCAGGAAGAAGCGCTTGGCGCTGCCGCCTTCTTCGCTCATCAGGTATTCAACGGCGGGAATCGCTTGCTGGTTCGGCGCGGCGCCGGTGTAGAACACGTTTGGCGACATTTCTTCGCCTTCGTATTGCACCGGGTAGAACAGCAGGCCGTTGAGTTCTTCGAACACCGGCAGTACCGATTTACGTGAAACCGAGGTCCAGCAACCGAACACCACCGCGACCTTGTCCTGGGTCAGCAACTGCCGGCCCTTCTCGGCGAACAGCGGCCAGTTCGACGCCGGGTCGACCACCACCGGTTCGAGCATCTTGCCGTTCACCCCGCCCTTGGCGTTGATCTCGTCGATGGTCATCAGCGCCATGTCTTTGAGCGACGTTTCAGAGATCGCCATGGTCCCGGACAACGAATGCAGAATCCCGACCTTGATGGTCTCGGCCGCCTGGACAGTCCAGGTCATGCCCATCGCGGCAATGGATGCCGTGAGTGTGAAAGCCTTGATCAAACTGCGACGCTTCATTGTGCGATCTCCATGAACGTTAAAGTTTTTTATGGTTGGCAGATGCGGACGACTGAAGGTGTGTTTTGCAAGGGCTGTGCCCGGTCGGGATCGGGCAGGAAAATGTCGGTTTAGAGCGGTTGCGCGTTGGTGGGATGCACCATGAAGGGACGCGGAGAGAGCGTTGGTGCAGGCGGCCGCGCCAGATTGGGGCGCGATTTCAAGGACAACACTGTCCCCTGTAGGAGTGAGCCTGCTCGCGATAGCGTTCTGTCATCCGCATTGATGTCGAATGTGCCGCCGTCATCGCGAGCAGGCTCACTCCTACAAGTTGATTGGGTTGGATCAGCGGCGGCGCATCAGGCCGATGAAGAACAGACCGCCGATAGCCGCGGTGGCAACGCCGATGGGCAGGTCTTCCGGGGCGATCAGAGTTCGCGCGGCAACATCGACCCACACCAGAAACAGGCTGCCGAGCAGTACGCAGGCCGGCAGCAATCGGCGGTGTTCGGCGCCGACCAGACGCCGGGCAATGTGCGGCACCATCAGCCCGACAAAACCGATCGAGCCGCTGATCGACACCAGCACCCCGGTCATCAACGAGGCGATTACAAACACCCGCAGGCGCACGGCGCGGGCATTCAGGCCGAGGGTGACGGCGGTCTGTTCGCCGGCCATCAGTGCGTTCAATGGCCGGGCCATGCCCAACAGCAGACCGAGGCCGAGCAACACGCTCAGCGCCGGCACCGTCAGCAACTCCCAACGCGCGAGGCCGAGGCCGCCAAGCATCCAGAACATCACCGCCGAACTGGCGCGATGGTCGCCCATGAACAGCAGCAGATTGGCGATTGCCATCATCACGAACGACACTGCCACGCCGCACAGCAGCAACCGGTCGCTGTCGAGCCGACCCTGACGGTTGGCAATGCCCAGCACCAGAAACATGCTCAGCAATGCACCGATGAACGCGGCAATCGGCAGGGTCAGCAGGCCGACGATTTCACCGATGTGCAGCACCACGATCACTGCGCCGAGTGTCGCGCCGGAGGTGACGCCGAGCAGGTGCGGATCGGCAAGAGGATTGCGCGTCACCGCTTGCAGCACCGCGCCAATCAACGCCAACCCGGCACCGACCAACGCCCCGAGCAACATGCGCGGCACACGGATCAGCCAGACAATGTGCTCCTGCCCGGCGCTCCAGCTCACCTCGCCGAAACCGAAGGTCTTGTGCAGCAGAATCCGCCAAACCACCTCCACCGGCACCCGCGCCGGACCAAAACCGAGCGAGACCACGCATGACACCAGCAACACGGCGCCGAGGGCGATCAGCAACAAGGCGTAGCGACGGTCGATCATTCGCCGTGGAACCCCTTGGCCAGGGTTTCCACCGCCAGCACGTTATCGATCCCCGGCGTGGCCTGCACGTAAGGGATGACGATGAAGCGCTGGTTCTTGATCGCATCGACCGATTGCAGCGCCGGGTTCTTCAGCAGAAATTCGATCTTCTGTTCAGCAGTGATTTCGCTGTAGTCGACGATCACGATCACCTGCGGATTGCGCTCGACCACGGTCTCCCAGTTGACCCGGGTCCAGCTCGCTTCGACGTCATCGAGAATGTTGCGCCCACCCGCCGCGTCGATCAGCGCTTGCGGCATGCCGAGACGCCCGGAAGTCATGGCGCGGTCTTCGCCGCTGTCGTAGAGAAACACGCGCGGCTTGTCGGCGGGCAGGTCTTTGCGGATCTCGGCGACCTGATTCTGCATGTCGGCAATCAGTGCGTTGGCGCGATCCTGCACGTCGAAAATTTTCCCGAGGTTGCGCAGGTCGTTGTAGGTGTCGTCCAGTGTCGCCGCCGGGCGCTTCATCACGAAGGCGCAGGATTCGGTCAGCTCATACACGTTGATGCCCAGCGGTTGCAGGGTCTGCGGCGTGAGGTCGCCACCGACGCGCATGCCGTAATCCCAGCCGGCGAAGAAAAAATCGACGTTGGCGTTGAGCAGGGTTTCCACCGATGGATATTTCGCAGCCAGCTCCGGCAAGCCGTCGAGCAACGACTGCATTTCGGGCGTCACCGACTTCCAGCCGCTGACGCCGCTGTAACCGGCCATGCGCGATTTGAGGCCGAGGGCGAGCATCATCTGGGTCATGTTGATGTCGTGGCTGACCGCGTGTTTCGGCGCTTCGTTGAAGGTCACTTCGCGGTTGCAGCTATGGATGGTCAACGGGTATTTCGTAGCTTCGGCGAAGGCCTGGGCACTGCACAACAAAAGAGCGACACAAAGCAGGGAACGCACAGTCATGGTCGGGTTATCCAGGTGATTCGCGGGTAGCCGTGAAGAGGGTGGGAATCGATCAACGCCTCGACGCCGAACACGTCGCGCAGCAGCTCGGTGGTGAGTACCTGTTGCGGCGTGCCGCTGGCGACGATCCGCCCGTGATTGATCACGTACAGTCGGTCACAGAACGCGGCGGCCAGGTTCAGGTCGTGAATGCTGGCGAGGGTGCCGATCTGCAGACGTTTGACCAGTTGCAGCAGTTCGAGCTGATAACGCGGGTCGAGGTGGTTGGTCGGCTCGTCGAGGATCAGCAATTGCGGTTGCTGGGTCAGGGCGCGGGCGAGGATCACCCGCTGTTTTTCACCGCCGGACAGGGTGGCGAACGCATGGTCTTCGAAGCCGTCGAGGCCGACGGATTTGAGCGCTTGCGTCGCCAGATTGCGATCTTCCAGCGTGTCGCCATCGAACAGGCCTTTGTGCGGCGTGCGACCCATGGCGACCACTTCTTCGACGGTCAGGCCAAAGGCATCGGGGAATTCCTGCAGGACCACGGCGATGCGTTTCGCGCACCAGCGCGAGGATTGCTTCCACACGTTGTGGTGATCGAGTCTGACCTCTCCGCTTTCCGGCTGACTGAAGCGATAGGCGCAGCGCAGCAGGCTGGTCTTGCCGCTGCCGTTGGGCCCGATCAGCCCGACAAACTCACCGGCGGCCACCTGCAACGAGGCGTCACGCAGCTGGAACTGGTGATGGCAGTGGCCGTGGCCCAGAGGTGTCCAGGCCAGGTTGGCGAGGGTCAGTGAGGTCATGCTTTTACTCTGAAATATCGGGTGTTGCTGATGACGCCTTCGCGAGCAAGCCCGCTCCCACAGTGGATCGCATTTCAATGTGGGAGCGAGCTTGCTCGCGAAGGGGCCGGTGAATCAAAAGGTGTAATCCGCCGTGACGAAGAACGATCTCGGCTCGCCGAGAATCCACTGCTGGCCGGCATTGTATTGGCTTTGTGCGTACTGGCGGTCAAACAGATTGTTCAGTTGCAGGCCAAGCGTGGTGTTGCGCAGGGCTTGCCACGACAGCGTCGCATCGACCACGGTGTAACTTGGCAGCTCGTTGCGGTTGGCCATGTCGGCGTAACGCGCATCGACATAACGCACGCCGGCACCGGCCTTCAGATCATCGCTGAGGTTTTTGTTCAGCCACAGATTGGCGGTGCGCCGTGGCACATCCACCGGGCGATTGCCGTTGTACGACAGGGTTTGCCCGTCGACCACTTCGGAGAAGTCATCGTACTTGGCCTTCACGATCGCCGCGTTGGCCTGCAGTTGCCAGGCGTGCGGCAGTTGCAGATCGAGGCTGGCTTCCAGGCCGTTGGAAGATTGCTGGCCAACTTGCTGCTTGAGCGTCGGGTTGCCCGGATCGTCGGTCAGCAGTTTCTTTTTGACGATGCGATAGGCCGCCAGGGTGAACTCGCCGCGTTGATCCCAGAACAACTGCTTCATGCCGACCTCGGTCTGGCGTGCAGTCGACAGGTCGTATTGCTGCTGGCTCGGACTGAGGGATATCAGGCCGCCGATGCCGTCGGTGCTGGTCGCAACCTGACCGTAGAACGAAGTCTCAGGCGTCAGCGCAAACACCAGTCCGGCCTTCCAGTTGTTGCCGGTCAGGGTCTTGTCGCTCTGGCTGTCGTCGACCAGATTGTTGCGATCCACATGTACATAGTCACGGCGCACGCCGGTCACCAGCGACCAGCGCTCGCTCAGTTGCGTGCGGTTTTCAGCGAACACTGACATCTGTTTGGTGGTGCTGTCGAACTGGTCGCGGTACGGGTTGGCGCTTTCGAAATAGCCCGGTTGCGGGTGATACAGATCCAGCGCCTGACCGTTCGGCAGCACATCGTTGAACGGCGAGTTGCTGTTGAGCTGGAAGCGGATGCGGTTGTAATCGACGCCGGTCACGGTCTGGCTGTCGAGGCCGAACAGCGAATGCTTGAAGGTGAAGGTCTGGCGGTCGCCGACCTGCTCCTGCTGGTGGCCGATGCCGAAGTAGCCACTGCGGCTGAGTTGCTGACTGTCGCGGTCGAAGTTGTAGTTCTCGGCGTTCTGCCAGCGGCGCTGGGCCTTGAGGTAGTACAGCTCGTTGCTGGCACTGACGGCGTCGTTGATCTGCCAATCGCTGGTCAGGCGCGTCCACTGATCGTTGTAGTGCTGCTGATCGTCGCGCACGTTGTAGTTCTTGTTGCGCAGGCTGTCCTGCAATCGGCCGTTGATCAGTGGCGTGCCGAAGTAGTTCTGCGGACGCTGGTCGCCGTAGTCGTGGGCGAGGGTGAAGGCCAGGTCATCAGTGGCTTGCCAGCGCAGCGCGGCGCTGATGAAGTCGCTTGATGAATCACCGCGATCGATCCAGCCGTTGCTGCGCAGACGATTGAGATTGAGCCGATAGCTCAGGGTGTCGCTCAGCGAGCCGCCGCTGTCGAACGCCTGCTGCTGGCTGTCGTAGGAACCGTAGCCGACGCGCAGGTGATTTTCGATTTCACCCTCGAACGGTTTCTTCGGAATCACGTTGACCACAGCACCGGTCGCGCCTTCGCCGTACAGCACCGAGGCCGGGCCGCGCAGCACGTCGATGCGCTGCACCGACCAGGTGTCGACCGGAAAGGTCACGGTGCCCATGCCGGTGTACATCCGATTGCCGTCATACAACTGCATCACCGAACTCTGCCCGGTAAAACCGCGTGCCTGCAACGAGGTACCGCCATCGCCCGGGGTGCCGGTGCGGCTGATGCCGGTGCTGCGCGATACGGCGTCCTGCACGCTGCGATCGCCACGGGCACGCACCTGCTCGCCGCTGAGGCTTTCGACACTGGCCGGGGTTTCCATGGCTGTCAGGTTCAGACGCGAACCGGCGGTGGTCGGCGTGTTCAGGCTGACACTTTCTTCGTCAACCGCAGGCGCGGAGATGGTGCCGGTGGGCAGCGTCAGCGGCTGGCCATCAGCGTTGGCGTTGTTCAGGGCGAACAGGCAGAGGCTGGACAAGAGGTACTTGTTCATCGGGGCGGTGAATCACTTCTTCAAAAGAAAGCCCGCAACTTGTGGCTGCGGGCAGGGCGGCCTATTTGTGTTACACAGTAACACTAAAAAATGTCGAAGCTTAAGCCCCGGCAGTTTAAAGATCTGTCTGAAACGCGCATCTCGCCTGCTTCACGATGAAGTTGAGGCAGATTCAGTTTGGCGACCCAGACGCGACAACAGCAGGCGATCCAGCAGCCAGACCAGTACCAGCGAAGCCCCCACCAGCGGAAAGATCACGGCCAGCGCGAGCATGATCGCCACGCCGGTTTTCCATTTCGGCAGGTCATGGCGCAGCGGCGGCACGCCGAACTTGCCTTGCGGACGCCGCTTCCACCAGATCACCACACCGCTGACGGCGCTGAGCAGAATCATCAGGCAGATCAGCAGCACGACGATCTGGTTGAAGGTGCCGAACATCTTGCCTTCATGCAGCATCACGCCGATTTCCGTTGCCCGCGCCACTGCGCCGTACTGCTCGAAACGCACATCGGCGAGAACCTTGCCGGTGTACTGATCGACATGCAAGGTCGCGTCGTTGCGCGGGTCGTCGGCGAATACCGCGATGGTGAACACGCCGGTCGCGGTGGTTGGCAGGGTGATGCTGTAGCCGGGTTCGACCTTGCGTTCAATGGCGATGTTCTGCACCTCTTGCAGGCTGATCGCGGGTGCGGCGGGGCCGTGTTGCATACCGCCGTGGGCCATGTGTTCAGCGTGGTCGCCGGACATCGGCATCGGCGTGTTTTCCATCGCCCATGGCACGGTCTGGCGCGCGGCGTTATTGAGGCTGCCGGCCTCGACGTCGGAGGTCGGCACGTTGTTCCACATCGCGGCCGGGAACACGTTCCACACCTGCGCATATTGCTTGCCCCAGAACCCGGTCCAGGTCATGCCGCTGAGCAGCATCACCAGCAGCAATGCCGCGCCCCAGAACCCGGTGACCGCGTGCAGATCACGCCACAATACGCGACCGCGACTGTTCAGGCGTGGCCACAGAATCCCCGCCGCCTGACCGCGCGGCCACCACAGAAACACCCCCGACACCACCAGCACTACGCCCCAACCGGCGGCGAGCTCGATCAGGCGATCACCGAGCGTGCCGATCATCAATTCGCCGTGAATGGCGCGGGCGACGGCTTGCAGATTTTTCTTCGCATCCTGCTCGCCGAGGATGTCGCCGTGGTACGGATCGATGAATACGTTGAGTTCATGACCCTCATTCTTGACGACAAACTGAGCGCTGCGTTCGGCGTTGGCCGGCGGCAGGTATTGGCTGATCTGGCCTTGTGGATAAGCGCTTTTCACCCGTTGCAGCAGATCATCGGCCGGCACCATGTGATGCCCGGCGGGGACGTTGAGCAGGCTGCTGTACATCAGCGAATCGAGCTGCGGTTTGAACAGGTAGATGATGCCGGTCAGGGCCAGCATCACCATGAATGGCGCGACGAATAATCCGGCATAGAAATGCCAGCGCCACGCCAGGTTGTAGAAATTCGGTTTGGGCTTTTGCATCACGTTTGCTCCGCTTGGCTTGGATCTTTTAGTTGTTCTGTATGGGTAGCGTCACCGCTGCACTCCTGTGGGAGCGGGCTTGCTCGCGAAAGCGTCGTGTCAGGCGCCACCCGTGCCGGATGTGCCGCCGTCTTCGCGAGCAAGCCCGCTCCCACAAGGGCAGGGCGTGCCGCTCGGTTAGAAACTCATATCAACCTTGGTCCAGAGCGTGCGCCCCGGTTCATTTATCGCTTGCGGGTCGTTGGCCGGGTAGCCGAAACCGGCGTTACCGGCCAGGTTCAGGTGCTCGGCGTAAGCCTTGCCGAACAGGTTGTCGACGCCGGTGCTGACCTTCCAGTTTTTGTTGATCCGGTAGGCGCCGTTGAGCGAGAACACGCCAAAGCCGCCGCTCTTGTCGTAGTCCTTGCCGACCACGTTGCCCTTGTTCTGGTCGATGCGGTTTTGCGCCGCGACCACGCGCCACAGCGCCCCGGCGCTCCAGTTGTCTTCGCTGTAGGTCAGGCCGAAACGCGCATCCAGCGGCGGCACTTGCGGCAGAGCCTTGCCATCGCTGCTGTTCTTGCCCCAGGCGTAAGCCAGGGTCGCGTCGGCTTTCCAGTTATCGGTGAGTTTGTAGGCGGCGCCGAGCTCGCCACCCATGATCCGCGCGTCGATGTTTTCCGCGCGCGAAGTGCTCATGCCCATCATTGTCGGTGTGTAGTCGAACAGGATGTAGTCGCGCACCACACCGATGTAGCCCGAGGCCCAGGCTTCGAGTTCGGCAGTCTTGTAGTTCACGCCGAAGTCGAACTGGGTGGTCTTCTCCGGTTTGATCGAGTCGAACGCATTCAGCGAGCCGGCCGGGCCGGACTTCGGTGAAAACAGCTCCCAGTAATCCGGGAAGCGCTGCGCGTGACCGAGGCCGGCGTACAGCGTGGCCGGGCTGTCAGCGAGGTCATGCTCGTAACGCACGAAGCCGCTTGGCAGGGTGTCGGCGCGGGTCTCGTCGGCGGTCGGATTTGGCCGGCTCATCATTCCCGAACCAATGCGCTGCCGGTAATCCTTGGCCGAAGCACGGTCGACCCGGGCGCCGGTAATCAGCCGATCACGGTCGGCGGCGTACCAGGTCATTTCGCTGAACACGCCGTAGTTATGGAAATCGGCGTCCTTGGTGTAGGGCTGATCCTTGTAGGTGTCGATGCCCATGCCGCTGCGCTGGCGATGCTCGTTGGTCTGCGCATCGAGACCGGTGATCAGCTGGATGTCGGCCCAGCGCCAGGTTGCCTTGATCCGCGCGCCGAGGGTGCGCCGGTCGACGTTGGACGCCATGGGCTCGGCCATCATCCCGGTGCCGGACGGTGTGCGCAGGGTGTAGTTGTCCATCACGTGGTCGGCGTAGTTGTAGTAAACCTGTGCTTCAACTTTCTCCAGCACGTCGGTGATGTTGGATTTTTCGAAGCGCAGGCCGAGGCTTTCGCGAAGGAACTGCGAACCGTCCATGCCGCGCCCGGCGTAGCGCGCTTCGCCATCGCCCTTGCCGGCGGTGAGTTCGATCAGGGTGTCGGCGTCCGGGGTCCAGCCGAGCGCGATGTCACCGTTCCACTTGTCGTAGCGCGAGGCAACGATGTCGTTGTTGCCGTCGCGATAGTCGTCGGAGTGCGCGGTATTGCCGATTACCCGTACGTAGCCCAATGGCCCGCCGGCAGCGGCGTCGACAATTTTGTCGAAGCGTCCGTTGGAGCCGGCCAGCACGCTTGCATTCACCCGCGTGCCGAGTTCGCCGAAGCTTTCCGGCTCACGGTCGAAGAGGATCGTGCCGGCCGATGCGCCCGGCCCCCAGAGTACGGTTTGCGGGCCCTTGATCACCGTGAGTTTGTCGTAGGTTTCCGGCGAGATGTACGAGGTCGGTGCGTCCATGCGTCCGGGGCAGGCGCCGAGCAGCATGCTGCCGTTGGTGAGAATGTTCAGCCGCGAACCGAACATCCCGCGCAGCACCGGATCACCGTTGGTGCCGCCATTGCGCACCAGGGCGAAGCCGGGAATGGTCTTCAGGTAATCGCCGCCGTCACTGGCCGGCACCGGTTGGCGCGGATCCTTGGGGTTGGTGACGATGGTCAACGGCGAGCTGGGGGCGATCGCGGTAATCACCGTCGGACTGAGTTCTTCGTTGTGCCCGGCGTGGTCATCGGCCAGCACCAGCGGGGACGACAGGACGCCGCAAAGGACGGCGGTGGCGTGCGAGAAACCAATGCGCGATGCGTTCAGCGCGAAAGACGCCCGGGCAGAACCCGAGCGTGGAACAGCAGAAAACCTGGACATGACAATTTCCATCAAACAGTCGTAAACGACACGGCCGGCAGCCTGAAGCTGTCTTCTCAACCGTGTGCAATCAAAGGTGCGGTGTTTACGCGTTGACGGGCGGGGCGCGGGTGCGGGCGCCGGGGAAGAAGGTCTGCCGGGCATGGCCCAGGCGTGGAGAGGATGGGCTGAAGGTGTTGACGTGGGCGACGCTGAACGTGGCGAACGTGCCGCCCCCGGTCAGCGCCGGGCAGTTGAACAGCAGGCTGCAATAACCGCACTTTTCCCATAGGGCGTGGTGCGAGGATTGCGGCGGGCAGTGTTCGGCAGCCGGTTGTGCGCCGTGCGCGGCGTGATCCATGCCCGGCATGTCCATCGCCATGGGCATCGGCATGGACGTCGAGGCGTGTTGATCCATCGGCATCGACTGAGAAATCAGTGGGCCGATGAAGATCATCAACATGGCGAACAGGGCGATCCAGCTACCGCGGGTCAGAGTCTGGCTCTGGCGATGCAGGCGGGACGCCCCGGCGCATTGTGGGCGCACGGGCGTGGTCAGCCGGATCGGTTACTGGGCGTGATCGTGTGCCTTGGTGTCTTGCGGTGGTTTCTTCTGCACCGCGACTTCGACGGTCACGTCTCCGGCCTTCTCGAAATGCAGGGTCAGCGGGAAGCGTTTGCCGTCGCTGAGCAGGCTGCGGTCTTTCGGGTTGAGCAGCATCACGTGATAGGCCATCGGCGCGAACGTCACCTTGCCGCCGGCAGGAATCACCACGTCGGGCACCTGCTGCATTTTCATCAGGTCGCCCTGCATCACATGCTCGTGCAACTGAGCCTCGTCAGTAATCGGCGAGTCGACGCTGAGCAGGCGGTCGTCGGTCTTGCCGGGATTGCTGATCACGAAATAAGCGGCGACAGTCGGCGCATTGGGCGGCAGCTCCTGCGACCACGGGTGAGCGATTTCCAGCTCGCCGGCCTTGTATTCGTGGGCATGGGCGAAGCACGCCGGCAGCAACAGCGCAGCGATGACGAAGAGTTTGTTCAACATGGCAGTTCTCCAGAACGATGTGAAACGCAGGTCAATTGCGAGACAGATCAGACCAGAGGCGAGTCGCGGGGATTGAGGCTCGGCCATTGCTGGCGCGGTGTCGGTGTTAGCAACGAGGGCGGCGCCACGCTGCGATTGCTTTCGTAGCGGGCGAAATACAGCTGCGGCGTATGGCCCGGCAACGCCACCAGCGGCGCGGAACCCGAACAGCACCAGCAATGCTGCATGTTGGAATGGCTGTCGTTGGGCGGGGCTTTCTGCTCCGGGGTGCCGATGTCGATCGCCACCATCTTCGTCCCGCTGCCGGTGCAGAAACTGCTCCACAGCAATTGTTCGGCCGGTGAACTGGCCGCCTGCGCCAGCGCCCCGGTCATCGGCATGGCGAGCATGTTGAACAGCACTGCGAAGCAGGCGATCCAGGCAAATGCGAGCCGGTGTCGGTTCATGGGACAGATCCGTTGGGTGGGCAATCAGGCGCGGGCTATTTAGCCTGATCAGGGCCGATAAGTAAAAAGGCGTCGTGCGGTTTGGTGTCGCAGCGATCTCATCAACCAATCGCTCAGTTCACTGGTACCGCGTGAACCTCCATGTCTACTCCCAGCGTAGTTCGGATTACCGAAAAAATTTTTGCCAGATTGTCCATGCTCGGGTTGCCTTTGGCGGACAACATTCGATGCAGGCTTTTGCTGGGCTTTTCAGTTTCCCTCGCAAGTTCTTCGAATCCGACAGTTGCATTGACGAGGTCGCGCAAAATTATCCTCGCAACTTCTGGCTCGCCATTCAGAAAAAGCGTTGCGGCTTCGTCCAGTAATGCCTGGGCAAATTCGGGATCACGTTGTGCACGCTCTGAAATTGAAATTTTGTAGCTTCGAGTGAGCGCCATCAAATTACCTCTGGTTCTGTTCAGCTTTTTTTCGAGTTCGAAATTCGGCTATCAGTGCTTTCACCTGTTTGATGTCCTGTCTCTGTGTGGATTTATCTCCTCCACCGAACAAGATGATCAGTCGTTTTCGCTCTTGTATCAGATAAATTCTATAGCCAGGCCCCCAGTTTATTTTGTATTCGCCGAGACCATCGAACCACTTGATGTTGGAGGTGTTGCCCGCTTCCAACCGTGCCAAGGCTTTCGAAACCCTCGCTGCGGCCGGCACGCTCAAAGTGGAGATCCAACGGCCAAACGGGCTTGAATCGTTTTCTTGTAGATATTCTTCGAGTGTGATCACAGTCGGCCCTGAAGGTAACAAATAGGTTACTTATCATGCAAGCCGTGGATCTTGCCTCAGGAGGTGATCGCCTCCAATTCAACAAGTGTTTCTTGAAGCGTCCAAAACTCCCGATCAACCCTCGGCAACACCGGTCGCTTCAGCACCATCACCGGCACTCGCAACTCCCGCGCCACTTCCAGTTTCGGCTCGGTCGCGGTGCTGCCACTGTTCTTGCTGATCAGCACATCGATCTGCCGGCGTTCGAACAGTGCGCGTTCATCCTCCAGCAGAAACGGCCCACGGGCGCCGATGACTTCGCAGCGTTCGTTACCGGGATAAGCGTCGAGGGCGCGCAGGGTCCAATACTGGTTGGCAGGGATTTCGTCGAGGTGTTGCAGCGGTTCGCGGCCGAGGGTGAACAGCGGGCGGCGGAACGGTTTGAGGGCTTCGATCAGTTCGGCCCAGTCGCTGACTTCACGCCAGTCGTCGCCCGGTTGCGGCTGCCACGCGGGGCGGCGCAAGGCCCAGCAGCGGATGCCGGCGAGTTGTGCGGCGATGGCGGCGTTGTGGCTGATTTGCGCGGCGTAAGGGTGGGTCGCATCGAACAGCAGGTCGATGCCTTGAGCGCGAATGAATTGCGCCAGACCTTCGGCCCCGCCGTAGCCGCCGACGCGCACCTGGCAGGTCAGGTCGGTCGGCACCCGGCCCACGCCGGCCAGACTGTAAATGTGTTCTGGCCCCAGCGTACGGGCGATGGCCAACGCCTCGGTGACGCCGCCAAGCAACAGAATGCGTTTCATGCAAAACCTCCGGCGTGGCCGACAATGCCGCCCAGGCGATCAATCGCAAACACCTCGACCTGCACCTGCGCCGGCACCACGCTGCGGGCGAAATTCAATGCGTGGCGGCAGACCTCATCGCCGAGGGCGATGCCTGCAGCGCTGGCCATCGTCAGGGCCTGTTGACTGGTGTTGGCTTCACGAATGCTCTGCTGTAATGCCTGATCGGCACCAATCTCCGCCGCCCATTCAGCCAGTTGCGGCAGGTCGATGCTCGAATGCCTTGAGTGCAGATCCATGTGCCCGGCCGCCAGTTTGCTGATCTTGCCGAAGCCGCCGCACAGGCTGAGTTTATCCACCGGCACTTTGCGCAGATGCTTGAGCACCGCGCCGACAAAGTCACCCATTTCGATCAAGGCGATTTCCGGAAGGTCGTAGACCCGGCGCATGGTGTCTTCGCTGGCGTTGCCGGTGCACGCGGCAATGTGCAGATAGCCATTGGTTTTGGCGACGTCGATGCCCTGATGGATCGAGGCGATGTACGCCGCGCAGGAAAACGGCCGGACGATGCCGCTGGTGCCGAGGATCGACAAACCACCGAGAATGCCCAGCCGCGGGTTCATGGTTTTCAGCGCCAGCGCCTCACCGCCCTCGACATTGACGGTGACCTCGAAACCGCCGGCATAACCGATCTCGGCGGCGAGCAGGCTCAAGTGATCGCTGATCATCTTTCGCGGCACCGGGTTGATCGCCGGTTCACCGACGCCGAGTACCAGCCCCGGCCGGGTGACGGTGCCGACACCTGCGCCCGCGACAAAGCGAATCCCCGGCTCGGCCAGCAGCCGCACGTGCGAATAGAGCAGCGCACCGTGCGTTACGTCCGGGTCGTCGCCGGCGTCCTTGATCGTCCCTGCCTCGGCACCGCCCTCGGTCAGGCGGCAGAACTCCAGGCGCATCTGCACTTGTTTGCCTTTGGGCAGAACGATCTGCACCGCATCCGCCGACGTTCCGCCGAGCAGCAGGCGGGCGGCGGCGAGGCTGGTGGCGGTGGCGCAGCTACCGGTGGTCAGACCGCTGCGCAGCGGGGCGGGTTGTTCGGCGGTTTCGTCACGCATCGAGGGGTTTGACCAGATCCAGCAGGGTAATCGGCAACGCCTGACGCCAAGTGTCGAACTCGCCCAGCGGTTGCGCCTGGGCCACGTGGATGCGGGTCAGTTCGCCGCCGTGGCGTTCGCGCCAGTTCACCAGGGTGACTTCGCTTTGCAGGGTCACGGCGTTGGCAACCAGTCGGCCGCCGGGTTTGAGTTGTTCCCAGCAGGTTTCAAACACGCCTTCGCGGGTCACGCCGCCGCCGATGAAGATCGCGTCCGGGCGCTCCAGCCCGGCAAGTGCCTGCGGCGCACGGCCACGCACCAGGTGCAGACCGGGTACGCCCAACGCGTCGCGGTTGTGTTCGATCAAGGCCTGTCGGCCTTCGTCCGCCTCAATGGCAATCGCGCGGCAGCTCGGGTGCGCGCGCATCCATTCGATGCCGATCGAGCCGCAACCACCGCCGACGTCCCACAGCAATTCGCCGGGGATCGGTGCGAGGCGGGCGAGGGTGATGGCGCGGACATCGCGTTTGGTCAGTTGCCCGTCGTGCTGGAATGCCGAGTCGGGCAGTCCGGCAAGACGCGACAGGCGTGGCGCCTGCGCATCGGCCAGGCATTCGATGGCGATCACATTCAGATCGGCAATCGCCGGGTCATTCCAGTCATTGGCAGTACTTTCGAGGCGCCGTTCGGCATCGCCGCCCAAATGCTCAAGCACAGTCAGGCGGCTGCCGCCAAAACCGCGCTCGCGCAGCAGCGCCGCGACTGCCGCCGGACTGTGCCGGTCATTGCTCAACAGCAACAGGCGCACCCCGCTGAACAGCTGCGCATTGAGTGCCGCCAGTGGTCGCGCCACCAGCGATAGGGTGACCACCTCTTGAAGCGGCCAGCCGAGTCGGGCGGCGGCCAGCGAACAGGAGGATGGCGCCGGCAGGATCAGCATCTCGGCACTCGGCACGTGCCGCGCGAGGCTGGCGCCGACGCCGTAGAACATCGGATCACCACTGGCCAACACGCACACCGCTTCGCCGCGCTGCTCCAATACCGGCGCGAGGGAAAACGGACTCGGCCACAATTCGCGTTCGCCACGAATGCACACCGGCAGCAAGTCCAGTTGCCGCTGGCCGCCGATGATCCGCGAGGCGCCCATCAGCGCCCGCCGGGCATTTTTGCCCAAGCCCTTGAAGCCGTCTTCACCGATTCCCACAACCGTCAGCCAGGGTGTCATGCCGTTCCTTAATCCTGAGTAGATCTTCACGGGCGGCATGATAACGCGACTGCCGGCACCTGACGCAGGTCTGTCGTCGCGGCGTGTCGAGAACAACGCGGAAACTTAATGTCGAGTAATAGTGATTTTTTCAACTTCCGTTTTTGTTAGTTTGATTCCAAGTCAGTTCTTTTTAATAAGTCTGGCGCAATGAAGCTATAAAATTAATACGTGCCAAGTTGGCAGGGAGCGATATGGATATCAATTCAGCTACACGTTTAAGTCAGAGTAATGCAGTTGTCGTTAATAATATGTTGTTCACCGGACTGGAGGGGCGCGCAGAGGCCGATAACAGATTTGTGAGGAACTGCATTTATCTCGCCCAGATCGCGGCGGACAAGCGTTGTGACAGCAGCCTGCACCCTGCAGAGTGGTTCGATTACTTTGCCGGGGGCCTTTGGTCATGTGGCTGGAACCTGGAAGAGAAGCCGGTCGTGCTGGTCCAGGAGGCGTTTTCCGGAAGTGTGCAGGAGGCGTGGCGGCGGTTGACAGCCCCCTTGCTCGCGCGCGGTCAATTAGAGCAGGTTGAAGCCGGGCTGGCAGCACTGGAAAGAGATACAGCACTGCTGCAAAAGTTTACCGCTTTGAGTGGCAAAAGCTTCACTTCGCATATTGTGCCGGTCAGTAAGAATGCCAGCGGCGAGTTGGTTGTGGTGCTCAGCCATATCCGCTTTTTCAAGTTGGTATTGAGTACCAACTACCTGTTCTGGCAGGTCCATCAACCGATGTCGCAACTGGACATCCGCGCCAGGAGAATGGTGATCAATCGCCGGGACATCGACAAAAACCGGGACGTTGTAGATCAGGCGATTCGCGAGAGCGTGGCCGACCTTGAGGAGGTCGAACTCTGAAACGCCGCAGTTTCCGACCGGCAGGCATTTTCATGCGCTCGGGCAAAGCAGGCATAATGGCGACCTTTCGCCCACCACAGCGCTGCCAGCTAGCCGGTCATCCCTTGAACGAACGCTCTATGTCCACCGCTTTGCGCCCCTCGGCTTGTCCGGGGTTGCTGCGTATTGTCCAGGCGCTGGATGGCGGTATCTGCCGGATCAAGCTCAATGGCGGCTCGATCACTGCTGATCAGGCCGACGCGGTGGCCGATGCCGCCGAGCGTTTTGCCAGTGGCGCGATCGAGGCGACCAACCGCGCCAATCTGCAGATTCGCGGCATCGGCGAGCAGTCCGCGGCATTGGTCGACAGTTTGCTGGCCGCCGGGTTGGGGCCGCAAACCGCAGCGGGCGACGATGTGCGCAACCTGATGCTCAGCCCGAGTGCCGGGATTGATCGGCAGTTGCTATTCGATACCCGGCCTCTGGCCGAACAGATTCTGGCGACATTGCAGACGCATCCGCGCTTTCACCAGTTGAGTGCCAAGTTCGCCGTGCAGCTGGACGGCGGTGAGGCGTTGGCGATGCTCGAGCATCCGCATGATCTGTGGCTGTCGGCGTTCGAACGTGACGGTGAAGTGTTGTTGGCGTTCGGTCTGGCCGGCTGCCCGACCGATCGTGCGGCCGGTGCCGTGAGCGTGGAAAACGGCCATGCACTGGTGGTCGCGGTGCTGGAGTTGTTCCTTGAGCTGGCTCGGCCGGAGCAGACCCGCATGCGCCATTTGCTCGATGAACTGCCGCTGCTGGCGTTTCTCGAACAATTGCGCGAACGCGTGGCGATCACAGCTGCCGTCGCTCGACAGCGCACACCGATGGCGGATGCGCTGCATATCGGTGTTCACGCGCAAAACGCTGACGACCGGGTATATGTCGGTGCGGTGCCGGCGCTCGGCCGTCTCGATCCGGCCATGCTGCGGGGCGTGGCCCAGCTGGCTCGCGAGTTCGGAGATGGCAGCCTGCGTTTCACCCCTTGGCAAAGTCTGCTGCTGCCGAACGTGAAGCCCGCCGACCCGGGGCGAGTCCTGCAACACCTGAGTCAATTGCACTGGCTGACCGACACCCGCGAGCCGCTGTCCCGGCTGATTGCCTGCACCGGCTCCAGCGGTTGTGGCAAAGGTCTGGCCGATACCAAACACGACGCGCGGCTGCTGGCGACGTTGTTGCCACAGGCGCAGCACGTGCACCTGTCCGGTTGCCCGCGCTCTTGTGCGGCGGCCCATTGCGCCCCGGCGACATTGCTGGCGGTCAGCCCCGGTCATTACGACCTTTATTTTCGCGATGCAGCGCTGCCGGGTTTCGGCACGCTGCACGCACGCAACCTTACTATTGAAGCGGCCGCGATCCTGCTCGACGCCCGCTCACGGAGCCCCCTTGATGCTTGATTACATCCGCGACGGTCAGGAGATCTATCGCAACTCCTTCGCGATCATTCGCAGCGAGGCCAATCTGGCGCGCATCCCGGCCGATCTGGAAAAACTCGCGGTGCGGGTGATCCACGCCTGCGGCATGGTCGAGGCGGTCGATGGTCTGCAGTTTTCCGAAGGTGCCGGCAAGGCCGGGCGCGATGCGCTGGCGGCCGGTGCGCCGATCCTGTGCGACGCGCGGATGGTCTCCGAAGGCGTGACCCGCGCCCGTCTGCCAGCCAACAACGAGGTGATCTGCACTTTGCGTGACGACAGCGTGCCGCAGCTGGCCCGTGAGCTGGGCAACACCCGCTCGGCGGCCGCGCTGGAACTGTGGCGTCCGCATCTGGAAGGCAGCGTGGTGGTGATCGGCAACGCGCCGACCGCGCTGTTCTATCTGCTGGAAATGCTCGACGCCGGCGCACCGAAACCGGCGCTGATTCTTGGCTTCCCGGTGGGCTTTGTCGGCGCCGCCGAATCGAAAGCGGCGCTGGCGGCTGACAGTCGCGGCGTACCGTTCGTGATCATGCAGGGTCGGCTGGGCGGCAGCGCCATGGCCGCCGCAGCAGTCAATGCCCTCGCCACGGAGATCGAATGATGCAGGCCAAAGGACGTCTGATCGGCCTCGGCGTGGGCCCCGGTGATCCGGAACTGATTACCGTCAAAGCCCTGCGTCTGCTGCGCGAGTCGCCAGTGGTGGCGTACTTTGTCGCCAAGGGCAAGAAGGGCAATGCGTTCGGCATTATCGAAGCGCACCTGCAGGACGCGCAGAATCTGTTGCCGCTGGTGTACCCGGTGACCACCGAAGTGCTGCCGGCGCCGCTGTCCTACGAGCAAGTGATCAGCGATTTCTATGATGATGCCGCCGAAGAAGTTGCGGCGCATCTGGACGCCGGGCGCGACGTTGCAGTGATCTGCGAAGGCGATCCGTTCTTCTACGGCTCCTACATGTATCTGCATGACCGGTTGTCCACGCGCTATGAAGCCGAAGTGGTACCGGGCGTGTGCTCGATGCTCGGCGGCGCCTCGGTGCTCGGCGCGCCGCTGGTGTATCGCAACCAGAGCCTGTCGGTGCTCTCCGGCGTGCTGCCGCATGAGGATCTCAAGCGCCGTCTGGCCGACGCCGATGCGGCGGTGATCATGAAACTGGGGCGCAACTTTCCCAAGGTCCGTGCGGTACTCGAAGAGCTCGGTCTGGCCGAGCGGGCGCTGTACGTCGAACGCGCGACCATGGCCAATCAGAAGATCGTGCCGCTGGATCAGGTCGAGCCGATGTCCTCGCCGTACTTCTCGCTGATCATCGTCCCGGGCGAACGGTGGCAAGGTTGATGACGCCATCCACACCGGCCATTGTCATCCTCGGACAAGGCGCGCTCGCTACCGCACGGCGGATCCAGCAGTTGTATCCGACAGCGCAGATCCACGGCCTCGCCGGACGCGTCGAAGGCGCCGACTGCAGCTATCAGGAATTCGGCGCGACCCTGCGTGAGTTGTATCAGCAAGACACGCCGATCATTGCCCTGTGCGCGGCTGGTATTGTCATTCGCACCCTGGCGCCGTTGTTGCTGGAGAAAGGTGCTGAACCGGCGGTGCTCGCCGTTGCTGAAGACGGCAGCGCAGTGGTGCCGCTGCTCGGTGGCCTCGGCGGAGTGAATGTCATGGCCCGGGAAATCGCTGCCGCATTGCAGGTCGCCGCGGCGATCACCACCAGTGGCGAATTGCGTTTTGGCACCTGCCTGCTCAATCCACCCAGCGGTTATGCGCTGGCTGATCTGGAACTGGGCAAGCGTTTCGTTTCCGATCTGCTGGCGGGGCACAGCGTGCGCATTGAAGGGGCGGCGCCGTGGCTGGATCAGGCGCAGTTGCCGCAAGACCCGCAGGCGCAACGTTCGATTCATGTTGGCAGTGCCGAGCGTGTCGCCAGCGCCAACGAGCTGCTGATCTATCCACGCAGTGTGGCGGTGGCGGTGAGTGCGCAGTTGGACGATCTGCCGCATGCCGTGCGCGCCGCATTGCAGCAGGCCGGGGTTGCGCAGCAGTCGCTGGCCTGTCTGCTGGCGGCTGATACTGAAATGGCGTCGGCCGAACTGCGTGAAGCCGCCTTCGAACTGGGTGTGCCACTGCGCTTTGTCGCGGCGCAAAAAGACCTCGGCGAGTTGGCTCGTCAGGCACTGCCACAGGCCTCGATCAGCAGTGCCAACGGCTTGGCGATTGCCCTCGCCGAACAGCCGCTGGACGTCGCGCAGATCGGTCGTCAACGTGGGCGCCTGGCGGTGATCGGCCTTGGCCCCGGCGCTGCCGAGTTGATGGTGCCTGCGGTCAAGGCGGAACTGGCGCGGGCCACCGATGTGCTCGGCTACGAAACCTATGTGCGCATGGCCGGCCCGTTTCGCGATGATCAGGTGCAGCACTGCACCGACAATCGCGAAGAAATGCAGCGCGCCCGCCACGCCTTCCGGCTGGCGGCCGAGGGGCGTTCGGTCATCGTGGTCTCATCCGGCGACCCCGGCGTGTTCGCCATGGCCGCGGCGGTGCTCGAAGCGTTGCACGAGTCGAGCGATCCGGCCTGGCACAGCGTCGAACTGGAAATCCTGCCGGGGGTGTCCGCCTCGCTCGCCACAGCTGCGCAAGCGGGTGCGCCGCTGGGGCATGATTTCTGCGTGATGTCGCTGTCGGACAACCTCAAGCCGTGGTCGATCATTGAAAAGCGTCTGGATCTGGCGGCCGCCGCCGATCTGGCCCTGGCCTTCTACAATCCGATCTCCCGGGCGCGTCCGTGGCAACTGGGACGTGCACTGGAAATCGTTGCGCAACATCGCACTGCGGCGACGCCGGTGGTGTTGGGGCGCGACATCGGTCGGCCGGGGCAGTCCCTGCGGGTCACCACACTGGGGCAACTGACCCCGGATCAGGTGGACATGCGCACCATGGTGCTGATTGGTTCTTCGACCACGTGCACGTTCCCCAAGGCCGAAGGTGGCGAGTGGGTCTACACGCCGCGCTGGTACGGCGAAAAGCCGCAATCATGACCGCAGGCGAGGGGGCTTGCCCCCTCGCCATGCCGGACATTGCAGGTAAAGTGTTTCCGGATTTGCCGGCGTCATATTTTTCAGCGGGGCGTGTGTGATCTGCTCCAGCGCCGCGTGGGATCTTTCTTGTTACTTACATCTTGTCGGACTTATTCTGAATCTTGAAAGATCACAGCAACAGTCCGCGCGCAGTTGTGCTGAATATTTTCCAGCTGTGTTGATTTATATATCAGGCTTGTCGCAATAACTTGTTGCTGTTACATGCGTTATCAGTTGTTTTTGATTTGTCTGTTTTGACATGTATTGAAAGTTATGAAGTTTGAGCGGTGGTTCGCCAGTCGTTAGCTTGTTCGTCATCCAAGTGCCCATCTGCACACATGATGTTGGTCAAGTAACGGAGGAGCTTTCATGCACGATCAAAGACTTCAAGATGCTAGCGGTTATGTCAGTTTTATCAGCCTGTTCAAACAGACTGATCTTGAGCGGGCCCTGTTGGTACACCGGGGCAGTGACGTTTATCAGTCAGTCTGGCGCTATTACTTTGCATGTATCGGGTTGCTTGATTCACCGCGATTGATTGAACCGCTGACACTGCTCAAACATTCGCTGGAACAGTTGATTGGCGTACCGCGTGTGCGCCGTGACTCCAATGGCCAAGCTGAACCGCCGAAGGACGCTTTATCGCGAATCTACAGCAGTATTCAGGCTTTCGAGACCCGTCTGCGAAACAGCGAGACTTACGCGAAGACTGCCGCAATACCGGTTGTAAAGAACCTGCACTTTGTCTGGCTGGGCGGTGGTCTGGGCGCGATCCAGCATGACTACCTCAATCTGTGGAAGCAAGTATTGAGTGGGCAGGGTTACAGCCTCCATCTCTGGTATGACAGTGACGCGTTACTGGCCTGGCAAACCAACAAGTTGATCGTCGAGGCCGCCAAGGCTGACGCCATGCAGCACGGCGGCAGCGAGAATATTACCGACGCCAGGCTGGGTACGCTGTACGAAGAGCGGGTCATCGTCCTCAAGCAGCAGATGTTCATGCACATCAATGCGGCGCTGGAGCGCGGGTTATCGGCAGATGAAGCGCGGGTCGACCTGCTGTCCCGTGCCTATGGCCAGGACGCGGCACAACTGGAAACCCTGATCGAGCAAAACCGGCGCAGTCTGTTGGCTCTGGCAGGCGGGGATCTGCAGTTGCGCGACTTGCGTGACCTCGACGCACCCCTGCGATTGCAGGACATTTATGATCGCGAAACCCGGTTGCGCGGCAATCTGGCCGCCGCCTCCGATGTGGTGCGGGTCGAGGCGGTGTATGACGAGGGGGGGCGCTACGTCGATGTCGATAATCTGCCGCCACTGGTCAAAACCATGGGCGGCATCGATATCAGTACGTTCGGCGGCGATGCGCGCCTTGGCGTGCTGCAATTGCTGCTCGATCACAACCCGCACTGGATGCCGGGACGCCAGGCATTGCGTGACCGGTACACCGATTATGTGGGCCGAATTCCCGAGGAACACCGCGCCGCGCTCGAGGCGTTTGCCCGGCAGCAGCCAGCGCTGAACGAGGTGTTTCAGGCGCCGGCCGAGCTGCTTGTGCGGCCGCAGGACCTGCGTGCGGTTGCCGTGCAGAACACGTTGAGCAACTCGTTCCTGATGGCTCACGCGCAATCGCCGATGCTCAAAAGCGTGATCGAGCGGTTTCGGTTCAATTATGAGGCCATTGATCAGACGAGTCGCCTCGCTGCCGAGCGTGGCGTCGCACTGAGCGACTTTGACGGCATGACAGGGCTGGCGCGCGAAGTGCTCGAGCAGACATTTGGCCCTCTGGCCGAACTGTCGATGACCGAGGACGTGGCGGCCAACTTTCTGATGCTGGCCATCGCGGGCTACTTCAGTGACGGTATTCGCCCGCAGAGCGAAGGGACGATTTATCTGACCGGCCCGGCGGCGATGCGCGATGGCATGGCCGATTACGAACGGCACAACTTCGTCCCGCGCGAAGCGGAAGCGTTACGTGTGGAGGCGGCTATCGAACCGCTGTGGATGGTCAACGACAAGACCGAGGAAGAGCAGGATCACTCCTGGAAAGACAACGCCAGTGATGCCGAGCAGTGGGTGCTCGACGAGCAGCAACGCTGGCGCGAAGGGCAGTACAGCGCGCGCTACAGCGGCGATATAACGGCATTGCTCACCCAGCAAAGCATCGTGTTCGAGGAGGGTTGGCCGGTCATTGAGGGCCGGCCGGTGCTGTTGACGGATGTATTGCAACGGATGATCGACAGACTCGGTGTACCGTTTGTGGCCGCGATGCGCGAAGGGCATAACGGCCCGCTGCGGTTCCCTGACGGACCGGGGCTCGGCTTCGATGACCGCCAGGCCATCAAGGCCCAGCCTGCCAGCCTCAAGGCTCCGGCGTCGCTCGACGATGCAAGCGTTCACGGGCTGGCGCTGGATGAGCTGCTCAGTGGTATTGCGCAGGAGCCGCTGCACTTGTTCCAGGCCAGCGCCTTGCAAAGGGTATTGCTGGGCCAGCTACTGGGCGTACGCTCGCTGGATAACCAAAGCTTCAAGCAGGTCGCGGCCGAGCTCGACAACCTCGCCAACAGCGTTGCCGAGGTAGGAGCATCGGTGCGTTATGCGGCCATTGAACGCCATCTGTATCAGCATCGGGCGCCGCAATTCATGGCCGGTCTCGCCAGCCATGTCGACCAGCCGATGGTCTCGTCGGACAGCGCGCTAACGTTGAAACGAGCTGCGCTGTCGCAGGCGCACACGCTGTTTCAATGGGGCCGTCATGTTGCCCATATCCAGACCATCGCCACCCGCGAACATCGTGAGCAGGTGATCCTGCGGCTGGGTCAGGTACTGGGGCAAATCGAGGCCAGTGACGTCAAACTGGTGCCGCAGGATCTGTTGCTCCAGGGGCCAGGGGATCCCGGTGGCCGTTGTTACCCGCTGGCGCTGATCATGAGCGCTGCTCTGGAGCACGGCGTGGCGGCGTCGCGACGCTTGCGCGAGCGATTCTTTCTGGCCACCGTCGAGCCGCAGCAGCGCGATTCAATTGTATTTCTGGAGGCGCTCGAGGAGTTGCGCGGCGTGCAGTTGCACGATATCGGCAAGCCGCTGGGGCGGGTCGATCTGCAGCAGCTCGGCACCACGCTGGAGGCGTTCGCCAGCTCGCGCACGCTGATGCTCAACTCGGATAACCACGCCATGCTGGTGGCGAAAACCTTCAATGGTGGGCGCGCCACCTATCACTTTTATGATCCCAATTTCGGCGTGTTCGAGTTCGGCCAGCCAGACCAGCTCCAACTGGCACTGACCGACCTTTTCCAGAAACAGGGCATGGCGAAATACTATGCGGCCTATGGCGACGACGCGCGCCCGACATTTGATCTGATCGAGCTGCAGGGGCAAAAGATAGCGGCGCTGGATCTGTCCGGCGGTTTGCGCGTCGGGCAATTGCTGGAATCCGACAATGTGCTGCCGGAGCATACACAGCGACCGATCCGTCGGCGCCTGAACAGTGCTCGCGGCCATTCGCTGGTCAGTAATCCGCACCTGGGGCGCAGCCTGCGCGATCTGGACAGTCATTGGTGGGGACAGCAGATTGCCCAGGCGACTGACGCTCTACAGCACTTGCATGCTGCGGCAAAACCGCTGGTGCCGTTGTTCGAAACCCTGGAGATGACGCCTGCCGGCGAGTACCGGATCAACCTGATCGATCCCTCGCAGGCCGAGCATGTGGTGCAGGTGGTGAGCTCCGATCACCGTCTGCTGCGCATCAGAAATTATCTGTCGGAGCAGTTTTCGGCACTGGGCACCCGAGCCTCGCCACAGATGGCAGAGGCGGGTGCCGTACACACGCTCAATACCGGCTTCACCATCCAGGCACTGATGAACGTCCTGCGTGGACGAGAGGGGGATGACCGCACCCTGACCACCGCCGTGCGCTTGCATGCTTACGTCAATTACGCGCAGCTGGTGCATGGCAATGTCACGGATATCGCTGGCCTGATCAGTCTGGTAAAAACCGCGCTCAATGAAGAGAAGATCATCGCCCGCACCTGTGCGCCGGTGGTTGGCGAGGCGCTGGGACATGTCGCCAACGAAGGCGTGGGCGCGGTGCTGGGGCTGGCCAATGTCGGTTTCGACATCTATCAATTGGCGACGGCAGACAACGAGATCGAGCGCGCGCAATTCGGCACCCAACTGGCCTTCGACTCCGCCAGTCTGGCGTTGACCGCCGGTGGTCTGGGGGCTGCCACGGCGGGCGCGGCAACAGCGGCCGCCGTGCTCGGTGGAGCCGGGGTGATCCTGGGCGGACTGGCCGTGGGTGTGGCGGCCCTGGCCCAGGGGTTTGCCAGGATCGCTGAGCAGGCGCAGGAGGTCGGGCTGTTCTTCGATGATCTGGAGCGGGCCTGTCGGGGTGTCGGTTATCGTTATGACGACGGACTCGGGGCGTGGGTCGCTCACCCCTCGCTGGTCGTCCAGAGCCTGGACTTCAATCGCACGATGCTGGTGCTCGACAGTCCGAAGGTGTATCGGCTGCGCGACCATTTCGGGGTGCCGGATTTCAATCCGGATGATCAACAAGCGCTCGATCTGCGGCGTGAACTGGGTCTTCCCGGCTACATCCACTTCGATCCGCCGAGCACGCAACTGGTCGTCCTGCCGTGCACGCCGACCACGTTCTACGGTTACGAATACAAGGCGCTCCCTTTCTCGACGCTGCGTCATGACACCGGCTTCGATACCGCCCGCAAGCTGGAGAAGAAGGATGCGGCTGGCCAGTGGCGTTTTCTGTTTTCGTTCTACTCCTTTCCCGTGCACTACATCATCAACCGTCTCGCACCGTCGTATCGGCCAACCGTGATCGAGGTGCGGCTGGATGCCCACGAACGTGCGCTGGCGGTGCCAATGATGCCGCAGGTCTGGCACGACAAGGTGTCGTACCGCATCGAGGGTGCGGGCGGCGCCTGCTCACTGATCCTCAATCGCGGGGTCAATCTCCAGTTGCAGTCCCCCAGCCTGCAGCAGTGCCGCTGGAATCTGGTAGCCGCCTGGGCCACCGAGAGGGATGTGCGGATCGACGTCGGCGGGGTTCTTTCGGTGGGTGGGGTGAAGGTGACGTTCGGCGGCAGAGGTCGGCATGAGGTCATGCTTCAGCTGACCGGGCGGCAATCGTTCAAGGTCAACCGCAGTGACGGACGACTGGACATTATCGAGCAGAGCGCGCCAGCCGGGGAGAATGAGCAGTCGCTGCTCACGCATTACCAGACACTGGCCCGGGAGCATCGGCTGGTGCTGCCTTACACGCCAGTTCATCACTTTCCGATTCCTTTCGAGCCCGAGAGCCAGCCGCGTCACACCACGGCCTGGTACGACGCTGCCGAGGATCGTTTTCTGTACATCCGCAGTGAAGAGGTACTGGCGGCCGATGAAATGCTGCTGGCGGCGGTGGTCGACGATTCTGCGTTTTTCTATGAGCTGCACAACTACGATATCTGGCAGATCGATGCCGTCAGCGGTTTGCTCAAGTGCCGCTACCGTCTGCTTGTCATGGAGGGGCAGTGCAGCATTCGGCGTATTGAAGTCGATGCGCAGGGCGTGATTCATATCGAACAGCAATGGCTGGGTACCGATCGGCAAGTCACGCAATTCAACTACCTGATCCATGAAGGCCAACTGCAACTGGTGGCAGTTACCCGAGAGATTGACCGTGAGCTGGGCCAGCGAGTGTTCGCCAACCCGACCTTGACGGATTGGTCGGTAGTGCTTGGTCACTATTTCACGTTATCGCCGGTGCCCGAACGCGCAGGCGTCAGTACCGTCGACTGGCAACCGGCCGCTTACGTGTCGGTCTGCTGGGCGTTCGATCCGGGCAAACGTGACCTGGTCTGGATTCGCAGCCGTGACCTGTTGTGCATTCATCCGTTTGCCTTCGGGCATGACCGCGGCTGGGTCGATTCGATCAAACAGCTTGGTGATCTGCTGCTTCTGCCGGTCAACGATGAGCACGAGCTGTTTTTCATCTACGACCGGCTGGCGCAAAAGCTGTGCAAGGTGCAACGCAGCGCGTCCGCTGGCAGCGAGCGCTGGCCGGCGCAATGGACACATCAATGGCTGCAGCCCGACGGGTTGAATGACGTGGTGCCGGTACAGGACGGGTATCTGGCCCTGACCGACGACGGTCTGTTCTTCAATCTGACCGCAGAGGGTGAAGTGCATCTGGGTGGCTTGAGTGAGCGCTGGCTCAGGGCGCGCGCACAGTGGTGGCAGGCACTCGAAACGCTGGCGGCGAAGTACCCGGTCAACAGTTTCGCCATTCTGGGTCTGCGCAACGCCGCCGGTGATCGCAGCCTGTGTGCCTGGTATGTGGATAACCGCTTGCTGCTGTGCGATCCGGGGCACGAACGGGAAATGCGCCTGCTCGGGGTCACACCGGACAACCAGGCGGTCTGGCTGTTCGATGTCGTCAACGGTGAAATCTGCAGTCAGCGGTTCTTCGACAGCCGGCAACTCGAGCCAGCATTCGGCAGCGGCGCCCAGTTACTGGCGAGCGACATGCTGCCGGCACCGCAGGCCGAGTGGGACGACTGGCGGTTCAGCACCGTGCGCAATGACGGCTCCGGTCTGTACGGGACATCGGTCAACGGCGTGTCACTCAAGCTGCGATATCAGGAAGCTGAAAGGATCATCGGCGTCGATCATCACTGGGCCAGCGAGCACGCGGAACATTTGCCGGAGTCTCTGCAGGCATTGCTGGAGACCGCCGAGCATGGGCCCTACATCGCCGTGGAGTCTGGCGCGGGCAACCTGCAATGGTACGACGTGGCGAATGCACAACTGATTCGTGTAGCAGGCCAGGATCTGCCACACGATTGCGAATTGCTCGGCACCCGCCATCGGCATGTGCTGCTGCACGAACTTCAGGCACACCGCGTACACGTCTACCCCGGTCAGCAGAGCATCGGCCCGTTCGAATACATGCGGCGCGAGGCCGAGGTGTTGGTGGTCGAGGGCCAGAACAAGGTTGAAGACCTGTTGCCACTGATCGCTGATGACGTGAGCTGTCTGGTGTTGCGCCTGGGGCAGGGCGGCGTCACGTATCACCTGTCGAGGGCCTGCTGGTTGCGGCTGGACTCGGTGATTGTCGATTGCCGTCACCCGCTGGGCGAGGTCCCGGCAATTCCCGGCAAGCTGGTCTGGGCGCTGGACGCACCGCAAACACTGCAACTGTCGTTTGTCGACGAGCACTTGCTGATTGTCGACCCGGATCGCCAGCACAGCCTGATCCTGCGGGATGTGTGCTCGGCGGATCCGGCGATGCGCGGTGACGTCTTCCTCGGGTTCGAGGGCGGGCGTTCCTATCCGGTATCGAGCCTGGTGCAGAGGCTGCGGGAAATCGTCGAAGTCGATGATGGCGACGGCAGTACAACGCTGGCGCAGTTGCTGGGAGCGGTGCCGGCCTGACGAAAGTCTTCGTTGGGTTTTTTGAAGTTTGTTTTTTCTCTGTGTCGCGACGGTTCATGTCGTCGCGATGGGTTCGTTTGGCCAAAAAAAAGGAAATTGCATTGAGCACTATGGATGAAGTCACGATGGGCAGAGTGTTCGCCGATCTTATTGCGCGCACAGAACTTGAGTCCGTCAGCGGTAGCCTGGGGGAGGCTCCTTTGCGCTACTACGACGGAGCTACGGCGGCTACCAGTCTTGCAGAACAATTGATAGCGATCAGATTGCTCAAGGACGCGATTGAATCAACACAGCTGGACGCCGCGGATGCTCAGGTCAATAAACTGCGCCTGAAACTGGGCGACTACGACCGCCGCTTGAGTGCGACTGTGAAGATGCTCTCCGCTGGCAAACCGATACCGCGCATCATGCATTTTGTCTGGGTCGGTGGCAGTGAGGTCGGGCCGAATCAGCGCGATTACATGAACATCTGGCGCAAGGTACTGGCGTCGCAGGGATATGCATTCAATCTCTGGTATGACAGTGATGCGCTGCTGGCCTTTGAAATGAATCGGGTGATTCTCGACAGTGCCCGTGCGGACACGATGAAGGTATTAAAGGACGAAAAGGTAACCCCGACGGGACTGTCGAGAATGATCGAAGACCGCGCACGGGTACTCAAACAGCAGATGTTCGACTACCTGAATCATCCACGCTGGGCCGGACGCGCAGACGAGGCGCGGATCGACCTGATGGTGCGGGGTTATGGCAAAGACCGTGCGACGCTCGAAGCCTTCCGCCAGAAATGTCTGGATTCGCATCAGGCCATGGTGGGTGAGGACTTGCGCCTGCGCGATGTTCGCCAGGAGTTTGCCAGTCATTTTCTGGCTGACGTCTACCAGCGCGAAGTCGCCATGCGCGGCAACTTTGCTGCTGCCAGTGACGTGGTGCGACTGCAGGCCGAGTTTCTCGAGGGCGGGCGTTACAGCGACATGGATTATTTGCCGCCGCTGATCGAGAGACCGGGCGGCGTGGACATCAGTGGTTTCAGCACAGACGCGAAGATCGGTGTCCTGCAGTTATTGCTCAACCATGACGATACCTTGATGCCGGGGCGCGATCGGCAACGTTATGTCGACAGAACCGGGCATATTCCCGCCGAGCATCTCGAGGCACTGAGCGCATTTGCCCGGAGCAGGCCGGGTGTGGAGCAGATTTTCGCTTCGCCGCAGCCGACGTCTTTATCCCAGGATGCCATCGGGCGCGGCGCGGCCTGGGGCAATCCGTCGTCGAAGGAAATGAATGCCTATGTTCTGGCTCATCCTGGCAGCAAGATGGTCAATGCGAGCATGCACTTCATCCGGGTGGCTTATGACTGCCTGTATGAGGTTGAGCGCCGCATGATACTCGCAGGCGTGACGCCAGCAGATGTGTCGTCAGTCGATGATATTGCAATCAAGGTCGTCTCTGAAGCACAGGCTGATGGGCGCTTGCCCAATACATCGCGTGAATATTCATCAGAGAAGCTCATACGCGCCATAGCTCAGTATTATCAGGACGGGATTCGTTTCGACGCCTTGGGCACCATCTACATGACCGGTCCGGGCGCACTTGAAGGCGGTGTAATCGGCTATGTCGAAAGAGAACTGCAGAGTGAACAGCTGAACAACATTCGCCATCATATGAAGCAGGTCGACGGCTTCAACGTCTTTACCGAAGAAGAAATGATCTCCGGCTGGGCAGTCAAGGATACCCCCGAAGACTGGCTGGCAAAAGAACATGAGAAGTGGAATTCGGGCAAGGTCAAGTCGCGCTACGCCGGTAATCTGGCCGACTTGCTGAAAGAGCGGACCCTCACGTTCAAACTTGGCTGGCCGGTCATAGAAGGAAAATCAGTGTTGCTGACTTCGGTCCTGCAGCAACTGCTTGATGATCTGGGTGAGCCGTTTGTACGGGCCATGAATGACCGCTTGACCGGTGATGTGACGTTCAACGTTCCCATCCACCTCGACTTTGATACTCGACAGCAGGTGCTGAACCAGACAGTCGACAAAGCTCCAACGTCCATGGGGGCCGAGTCACTGGGTAACCTCAACGAGGCCTTGGCGCGCATCGCGGCGGGCAAGTTGCCGCTGGATCAGTTGAGCCCGTTGCATCGGGTGATGTTCGGCGGCCTGTTCGGTGCCGCGACACTGGATCAGGTCGGGTTCGCAGACGCCTGGGCAACCACCGTCGCCTTTGCCGAAGATACGCGCGAGCGTGGCCTGGTCGCGCGCTACGAGGTGATCGAACAGACACTGCTCAGTCGCGATCCTGCACCGGTCGAGGCACGAGTCAATGCATCGGAGCGCGAATCGCTCGGGCAGAACTCCAGGGTGCTGAAGGCGCAGGCATTTGCCGAACCGATCAGCGTGCGGCAATGGCGCGAGTACGTGAGTCGGGTCGAAGTCGCTGCCTTCAGTGAGCGCCGGGCGTCGATCCTTGCGCGGGGCGCGGCAGTGCGCGAGGCGTTCTTCGCGGCGGGCGCACATACGGCCAGACAATTGCCGCAGGATTTGCTGCTGCGCGGTGCAGGGGATCCGGGCCGACGCTGCTATCCACTGGCGCTGGTGATGGCCGCCGCGCTGGAAAAAGGCGCTTCGGCCGAGCGCGCGCTGATCGGCAAACTGGCGATCGCCAACCTCACTCCCGACGCACCGCAAGCCCATGCCCTGCTCAAGGTGCTGGACGAGTTGCGTGGCGTTCCCATGGCGCGATTGGGCGAGAAGAGACCGGCGGCGAACCTGGCCACTGTGATGCAGACGCTGGAAGCGAAAACCGCTGCCGGCAGCCTGTTGCTCAACACAGACAATCATTCGATGCTGGTGAGCAAGGTTGTAGCGCAAGGCGAGACATCCTATCGCTTCTACGATCCCAATTTCGGGCTGTATGCGTTCGCCCGGATCGAGGATCTGCAACAAGGCGTCCAGCGCTTCATGCAGGAGCAAGTGATTGCCAGGCTATATGGTCTGGAACAGGGGGCTGCCAGCGTTTTCGAAGTCATCGAACTCGACGGCGCAAGCATTGCCGGTAAATCGTTGCCTTCGGAAATTAGCGTTGAGCATTTGCTCAGCAGTGATCCGCTGGGTGGCGGGCGTGCCGTCGAACCCTGGAGTCAGCATGCCGCCTTGCGCGCGCGTTCCTTGTCAGAGAACGCGCGTCTGGGACAGGCGCTGAGCAGTGTGGACAGCCACAAGTGGGCGCGGACGATCGAAAGCGCGACCCTGCGGTTACAGGACCAGCATCAACTGTCTCGTGACTTCGTTCCGGTGTTCGACTCCCTGAAGAGCACTGCGCAAGGGCGCAGCGAAATCACCCTGGTCAGTGCCAGTGATCCGCAGCGCACACGCACAGTGCAGACCGATGACACGCGCCTGCAAGGGATCAAGTCTTACCTGAGCGATACGTTTGAAGCGTTGTCCGGCAGACGCGCGGGGTCGCCAGTGATCGATCCGACGGATGTCGGTGCGGTGCACACGCTCAATGCCGGATTTGCCATTCAAGCCCTGCTGCTCGGGTTGCAGAACGCGGAGTCCGGGATGGGGGCGACCGCGTTGACGTCGGCAGTGCGCATCCACGGTTACCTGGCCTACGCGCAGATGGCTCACGGGCTGGTGGTCGACGCAGTACAACTGCTGAATCTGGTGCGTCATGCCTTTACCGATGGTCTGCGGGTGGCCAAAACCACCTCATCGATCGTCAGCAATGCATTGGGCAGCGTCTTGAACGAAGGTGTCGGAACCGTTCTGCAACTGGCCAGCATCGGCTTCGACATTTATCTGTTGGTCAATGCCCAAAACGATATCCAGCGAGCGGTCTATGCCACGCAGCTGGCCTTCGATTCAGCTGGGCTGGCGCTGGGTGTTGGCGCTTTGGGCGTGGGTGTTGCCGGTGCGGGCACGGCGGCGGCCTTTCTCGGCGGCGCGGGGGTGATTCTGGGCGGGCTGGCGGTGGGCATCGGCGCTTTGGTCGAGGGCTTCAGCGCCAGGGCTGATCGTGGAAGACGGATCGGCCGGTATCTGAATGACGTGCATGCGGCCTATCGACCTGAAAATCACTCGGTACAAGGCGATACCTATATCGCCAATCCTTGTGCGGTCTATACCGGGCTTGATTTGCGCAAAGGGCTCATTACCTTCGGTGGCCACAAAATTTTCGCCGCGGAAGATTACTCCTTTCTGCATAAGCCGAGGATCGTCGGGGATCGCAGCATGGCATTCAGCATTCGAGAGGCCCTCGACCTTCGCGACTCGATTTCCTTCGATACAGCGCCGGGTATTGAAAGCGTCGTGCTGCCGAGTGTGCCGGAGTGCTTCCTGGGCTTCGTCCATGAAGGTCTGCCTTTTGCGACAACGCTCAGAGAAGACATGGAAACGGCTTTGGCACTGGAAAAATACAAGCGGGGAGGCGAGCAGCAATTCTGGTTCAGCTTTTACCAGGCACCGACCGAATACATCATGGAAAAAATGGTGCCCAACTACGTGGAAACCCGCGTCAGTGTGGTGATTGGCCCTGACCAGCGTTTTCTGCATGTCCCCCCGTTGCCGCAAGAGGTGCACGGTTACCTATGCTATGACATCGATGCCGTTGGCGGGCACTGTTCGATCACCCTGGCCGAGGGCGTCAAGTCGTTGCGGCTGCAGGTTTCCTCCGATGATCCAATGACCTGGTCATTGCGTGCCCCATGGGTGAGTGCAGCGGCGGTGAAGCTGGAACTGGATACTTTTCAGTTGGGCTCGATGCGGGTGCAGGTGCCCGCCAGGAGTGTCGTGTACCTGCAACTTGCGGAGGGGTTCTATCAGGTTGGCTGGGCAACGGGAGCGCTGCTCTTTGCTGAACTCGACGCGCTCAACGATGCCGACGGCCCGGCCACACGCAAGCATTTGCGCGAACTCGCCCGCGCTCATCGTCTGGCCGATGGCCCGACGGTCATCCGCAACTATCACGATGCCCTGACGGGCGTTCGTACCACGGCCTGGTACGACCACACCGAAGATGCCCTGCACCTGGTGCGCGGACTGGACCCACAGTATGCGGCGCAGATCTGCATGGGACCGACGATCGGCGAGGAGATGTTTTACTACTGCCCGGTGCAGGGAATCATCTGGCGTACGGATCTGGTCACCGGACAGATCAAGCGCGCTTATCGGGTGATGAGAATACATTCGTGGGGCAACGCCTGCATTGTTGCGATTCAGGAGACGCCAGAGGGTTTGCTGCAGGTGGTTCAGCGCTTTGAAGATCAGTGGAAAAGCTTCTACAAGATCACTTACCTGCTCGGGGAAGACTCTCTTGTCATAACCGCGATTTCCGATACGAATACTGATCAGCCAAGCCCCGTACGCGAAGGGCGCGACAATGTCCGGGAGTTCCTCGAACAGCACATGAATCGGCACCATGAGCCGTTTGATGAACAGAGGGTGGAGTTCACATTGGGCGCGTTCATTGCGCTCGATGCCTTCGATGAGAATTTGCGTACTCTCACCCGAGTGTGGGTACGCAGCGACGATGGGCGGTTCATTCGACCAGTGCTGCGCGATACGGAAGGTACACCTGACTTCCTCGATTGCGTGCTGCTTGATCCGCTTCAATCGACCGGCGATAAAGTGTTGTTTCACCATCTGGGCCATCGTCTTGTTTATCGACAGCACATTGCCGCAGCGGATCAGATACCCGAGACCTTTGCGCAAAGTGTCTTGCCGCTTGAGGTGCAGCATATTCACCGCCAGGGCGGACAATACGTCATCCTCACTGACGAAGGCATGCTGTTCCAGATGAATGACGACGGCCAGACGCGGCTGGTGGGACTCAATCACGCATGGCTGTGGGCCCGCCAGCAGCGCACTGGGCAAGGGTTCAAGTGGTGGGAAACGGTCGGGACCAACATTCAGAACGGGTCCGCCGATGGCGTGGAAGTCGGAGGTATCAGCGATGCAACGGGCAAGACATCGCTGTATGTCATCTATCTGGATCAGCAATTTCTGATTGCCGACACGGCGGGCAAAGCCATGCGCGTGTTGAGACTGACGCCTGACAAAAAAGCGGCGTGGTTGATGGACTGGGCAACCGGTCGAATCTATCGTCAACCCTTCATGACACCTGAAAGCCTGGCGACGGCATTCGGTTCGGGAACACGTTTGCTGCAGGCACATTTGCTTGCCCCGATGCAGCGAGTCATGCCACGACACACTTTTGCCTGGGCCGTGCCCCATGCATCAGGTCTGCGCGCCCGCCGGCATGACCATGTGTTGTTCGACCTGTTCGAAGGTGAATCGCCGCGTATCGTCGGCGTTGAAGTCGAGTTTTTCAACGATGTGGATTCCCTTCAGGCACGGGAGCAAAAGCTGGCGCGATTGCTTGCAGGTCAGCACAGCGCTCCGTACTTGACAGCGGGCCGGAGTGATGGTCTTTGCCGCTGGTATGACGTCGCTGCCGGTCGTCTGCTCAGCGCCACGGTGTCAGGCCGTGACTGGCCGCACTATCTGGGCGTGGCGAATGGTCAGACCCTGGTGCTGCATGATCCTGTAACGGGCCAATTGTTCAGCAACGCCAGTGAAGACGTTACGCGCATTGATGCATGGATGACTGTGGAAGGGGTCAGCCGGGTTGCAGATACGCTGGTTATCGATGGCATCAAGTCAACCGGCAAGGTTGCGCCGATTCCGGCTGGCGTCGATACGTTGGTCCTGCGTTTTGCGCAATCCGCCTCCTACCTTTCGCTCGACCGCCAGAGCTGGGACAGCCTTGACTGCCTGATTGTCGACCTCGATTTTCCCGAGGCGGCAAAAATCTATCTGGCGCTGACGCTGGAGCCGATGCAGCGGTGGCTGGTCTCGATGTCCGGCGGTCACCTGCTGCTGACGGATCCCGACTCGGGAAGCAGCATCATCTTGCGTAATGCCGCGAGCGTGGAGGCGGCACGGCAACAGCAGGTGACACTCGGTATTGCGTTACCTGACGAGATTTCGGTGACCGTTAGCCTGGAGGAGCTGATGAGTGCAATAGCTACCGAGTCCTTGCTGGAACTCGGTGCGTTGATCGGGCTGTCCAGCGACCAGTAAGCCATTGCGAGTTGGCAGATCAGACCGGCTGCGGAGGTTTTCCTCCGCAGCCCTTTTTCGTTCAGGACACCAGGTAGCCCTTGATCCCGGTAAAGATGATTTGCGCCGCCAGTGCGCAAACGAAAAGGCCCATCAGCCGGCTGACGATCTGCAGGCCCTGATCACCGAGAACCCGTTCAATGTGATTGGACAGATACAGCACCACCCCTACGGTGAAACTGGCCAGAGTGATGCTCATGATCGCGGTCAGTTTGTCGTCCCAGTGTGGTTGGCTGACGCCCATCACCAGCAGGGCGCCGATGGTGCCCGGGCCGACGGTCAGCGGGATGGTCAGCGGGACGATCGTCACGTCCTGTTGCACGTTGTCACTCTGCACCACAGGCTTGCCTTGGGCCATGCCCAACGCCGAAATGAACAGCACGCTGCCGGCACCGATGCGGAATGCGTCCGCAGTGATCCCGAATACATCGAAAATCACCCTTCCGAACAGATACAAAAGGACGCTGGACACCAGGGTGGCAATCGCCACTTTCCAGGCCAGGCGCCGCTGTTCCTTGCGCGAGTAGCCACGGGTCAGGCTGATGAAGCAGGACAACACGAAGAACGGGCTGTAGAGCACCAGCATCTTCAGGTAAACGCTGAATAACACGTGGAGCATGGTTTGCGCTCGCATTCCGAGGGGGTGAGCCGGAGTTTATCAGTCGATCTGTTGGTTGTGGGACAGGTTTTAAAGGTGCGTGTTGTTTGTTTTGTGTGAGGGATTATGGTTTTTGCTTATTTGTTCTCTGTAAATGAAGTTACATGTTTAAGTTTGTCGGTGGGGTGATAGTTGATTATTGTTTGGTCTCGGCAAGTTCATGAGGAGCTTGTTTTAATGTATAAGGAATTTCTTGTGAGTAATGTATTTAGTGAAGCCTATATTGATGCCTGTGTAGAGGCGCTGGACTGTTACGATCTGGGCGTGCCAGTTGTTTCCAGGGCGCGTGGTTTTTTTTCTGCGGCAGATGAAGTCGAAGTTCCTGCCACGGCTTCGGTCGTGAGGGACGGGCTGATTACCTTTAGTGGTAATCTTACTGACCAAAACAGGAAAGATGCGCAGAATGCTTATCACTATGCATCGCTTGTTGCAACCAAAATGTTTCCACTAGAGCACCAAGGCAAAGAATGGTATGCGCAGTTCTGTAAGGTTATGGGGCAAGCGGGTTGGATGAGCCTCAGCATGTACTACAACAATCTGAATGTCTCGGGAACCAGCGTGCGCATGGACAAGTTGGTGTTGGAGATCCTCGCCTCGATAGTCACAGGTCTCACGGTACCGGGGCCGTCCACTGCATTAATGCTGAAAACCGCAGGTGATGCAATTGCCGCTCTGCAAAAACGCGATACCGCGTTGACGCTTTATGAGCGCAACATTCTGAATCAAGGTGTCGGTGGCGTGACCGTAGGCTCGTGTATTGATGTGAACGGCACGAACATCTTTGCCATTGGCACCGTACGATTTACACGTGGAAATTCGTCGACCAAAGTATTGTTCGTCGATACGGATGTTCGTAACGTCGGTCTGTATCGTGGTGAGACGGCGTTCGAAAAGAACGAAACCCTGGCTGAAGCTACTCGGCAGCTCATTGCATCCAAAATTGTGGCTTACGCTACTGAGACGCTTGATTACGATATCTGATGAATGCAGGGAAGGGCGGTCATTTGTTGGCTGTCCTTTCTCTATCGAGGTGTTGAAATGAACTGTGATCATTCGGTGTTGATTGTAGGGGGCGCAGTCTTGATAGTGCCTTCGGCGATAGAAGTCATTGCTTATGATGATGTAGTGAATGCGTTGTTGTATGCGCAGCTGGCCGCAAGTAAAAGAGTGAAATCAACTCCGGGTACTAGTTGGTATGACACCTATATTGAAGTTTTGGGTGGTGTCTGGATGTGGTCTGCCAAAGCGCGCGACGAATTTGATATATCTTCAGATAGCGCCGAATCGACAGTTCAGTGGGCTGTTTCGGCGATGTCTCGGCTGGAAGTCGATAAAGAGAGAGTGACCGCCGAAGTGTTATCGCAAATGGTCAACGAAACGCAGCTCAACCCGGCGATCAGTTTATTGCGCAAGTATATGCAACAAGTGCCCGAAGATCAGCCAACCCACACGACGCCGCCTGTGATGGATGTTCGTTTGCTCGTAATCGTCGCACCAACACCCACTTCGTTCAGCTGTGTATGTATAGAGTTCAAAACTGATCGACGACTGAGCTCCAACCCGTTGCCTTACTGTTATCGGGCTGAAGAGGTGCAAGGCCCGATCAGCAGCCGTTACGTCCAGGCAAGTCTGTCGGAAACGTTGTATGCGCCTATAAGGCATCAAATGGCTCTGAAGCTCAAAGACAGGATTCAGGGTAATGTCGCAACGTTGACCCTGCGCGGTGAAACCTGCATGAACACGCCATCAGTCGAGGCACGTTCGTAGCGGATTGCTTTCAGAACGTCGAAGCCGTACGGTTGTGCTGATCGCGCTGGGCTACCCAGTGTTCGATCAGCTCGCGCAGTTGCGACAGCTCCACCGGTTTGGCCATGTGGCCATCCATCCCGGCCTGACGCGCGCGTTCCTTGTGTTCGGCGAGGATGTGCGCGGTCAGCGCGACAATCGGCGTGCGTATACGCTGATTGCTGACCTCCCACGCCCGTAGCTGCTGGGTCGCCGAGAAGCCATCGAGGATCGGCATTTCGCAGTCCATCAGCACCAGGTCGTAACGCTGAGCCTTCATCGCCTGCAGGGCTTCTTCGCCGTTGCTGGCGGTGTCCGGTTGCAGATTGAGTTTACCGAGCATGCCGCGAATCACTTTGGTCGAAATCGTGTTGTCTTCGGCGACCAGAATGCGGAAATCGCTCGGCACCTTGGCCGCCGTCGCGGGAGTGACCACTTGCGGCTGGAACACCACCTGACCTTTATTGCGCTGGTTCAACTCGTCGGCCAGCGTGGTCTTGAGCGTATAGCCGGCCACCGGTTTGGCGAGGATGCGTTTGATCCCGGAGTTGCGCGCGATGATCTTGCTCGGCGCGTTGCTGATGCCGGTGAGCATGATCAACAGGATGTCATGATTGAGGCTCGGGTCTTCCTTGATCTTGGCCGCCAGTTGCATGCCGGTCATGCCGGGCATGTTCTGGTCCAGCAGCACCACATCGAAATAGTCGCGCAGGTGCGCCTTGGTGCGCAGCAGCGCCAGCGCTTCCTTGCCCGATGGCACGGCGCTGACGTTCAGACCCCAGGCGCTGCATTGCTGCACCAGCACTTTGCGGCAGGTATCGTTGTCGTCCACCACCAGCACGCGCGCACCTTGCAACGGGCCGTCGAGGTCGGAGGTCGGGTGTTCCAGACGATCCGGGTCCAGTGGCAGGGTCAGCCACAAGGTGCTGCCCTGATTGGCGCCGCTCTTGATCCCGAACTCGCCGTGCATCAGGCGGATCAGTTGCCGCGCAATCACCAGCCCGAGGTTGCCACCCAGACGGTTGGCCGAGAGGAAGTGTTTGCTGTGCAGTTCGGCGTGCATCAGCGCATCGCGCTCCTCCGGTTCCATCGGCTGACCACTGTCCTGCACGGCGATGCGCAGGCGCGGTTTGACGCTGCGTTCGTCGAGGGCGACGACGATCAGCACTTCGCCTTCGTCGGTTTTCTTCAGGGCGTTTTCCAGCAGGCTCAGCAGGGTCTGGCGCAGGCGGGTCGGGTCGCCGCTGATCACGCGCGGCACTTGCGGCTGGATGAAGCTGATCAGCTCGACGTTCTGCTGTTCGGCCTTGGCCCGGTAGATGCTCAGGCAGTCGTCGATCAGCGCGTTGAGGTCGAACTGCACATCGTCCAGTTCGATCTGTCCGGATTCGAGCTTGGAGATGTCGAGAATCTCGTTGATCAACGTCAGCAGTTCGTTGCCGGCGCTGTGGATGGTTTGCACGTAATCGCGTTGCTTGACCGACAGTGGCGTACCCAGCAGCAGTTCGGTCATGCCCAGCACACCGTTCATCGGGGTGCGGATCTCGTGGCTGATCTTGGCCAGGAACTCGGCCTTGGCGTTGATCTCGGCATTGCTCGCGGCAAGGTCGCGGCTGATGCTGAACCGGCTTTCGGTGATGCTGCGCTGGCGTTCACCCAAGGCGATGCTCATCAGCAAGCCACTGATGCAGATGAAACCCATCAGGGTCATGATCAGGCCTTGCGGCGCCACCAGGGTCAGCCCCAGCAGGGCCGGCAAAATAATCAGCGTGCCGATGTTGAACACTACCATCCCGGCAACGAACAGCCGCGCCGGACGGTAGCCCTTCTGCCAGTGATAGACGCCGACCAGCAACATGCTCAGACCGGCCAGCGCCACCAGCGCGTAGGTGATGATGTTCAGCGGCAGGGTGTTGACGAATAACAGCAGCAGGCTGCAGATCACGATGAACAGAATGTCGCCCAGCAATAGTTTGTTCAGCGGGTGCGGGCCGAGTGGGGCGAAGAAGCGCAGGGCGAACATCAGCCCGGCTGGGGCGGTCAGCAGCAACGCCAGATAGGCGCCCGGGGTCTGGATCGCGTGCCAGTTCGGCAACCACGGGCCGGCGAGGTTGAGCAACAGCAACAGGCTCAGGCCCAGCAGGCCTTCGCAGACCGCCAGCCACAGGCTGCTGCGCGAGCGGGAGTAGGCGTAGCGCACGATGTTGTGCAGCAGCAACATGCCGAGACAGCCGAACAGCAGACCGAAGATCAGCGTCTGGTTCTGGTTGGCGGCACTCATCACCGCCGATTGCAGGGTGATGTGCGGGCGCAGTTGATGGTCGGAAACCATCCGCAGATAAACGTCGAGGGACTTGTCGCTTTGCGGCAGCGGCAACAGGAAGTCGCTGCTCGGCAGTGGCCGCTCGACCTGTGGCTGCTGGGTGCCGGAAGTGCGTTGCTCGATCAGCTTGTCGCCGTCCAGCACGTAGAGACTGAGGTTGGACAGGTCGGGAGCGAAGATCCGCAGCACCTGCTCGTGCTTGCCCGGTGCCAGTTTGAAACGCAGCCAGAGTGCGCCATCGGGCTCGGCCGCCGTAAGGCGATCAAGTTCGATAGGGCTGAATTGATTGGTGTAGCGCGCCGAGCGGATGTCGCTCAGTTGCAGATTACCCTGATCGTCAAGCAATACCGACCAGCCACTGCCTTGCGCGGCCTGGGCCGGGAGCATGCAGAGCAAGGTCAGCAACGTGACGGTGAAACTTATGGCAATCCTGAGCCAGCGCACGGCGAAATCCCTTCGTAGGTTGATGCCAGAATATAACGATGCGCGGCGGCGGAACAGCCCGGCGAGGGACTGCATCCCGCGCCGGACGTGAAGGACAGCTTATTCCTGGGTTTCGCCACGTTCACGGGCAATGGCGCGGTAGCCAATGTCCTTGCGGTAGAAGCAGCCTTCCCAGTCGATGGCGGCGGCCAGCTTGTAGGCTTGCTGCTGCGCTTCGCTGACGCTGGCGCCCATGGCGGTGGCGCAGAGTACGCGACCACCGGCCGTTACCACGTTGCCATCCTTCAGCGCCGTACCGGCGTGGAAGACTTTGCCTTCCAGGCCTGCGGCTGTGTCCAGACCGTTGATCACCGCGCCCTTGGCGTAGTCGCCCGGGTAGCCGCCGGCGGCCAGCACGATGCCGACGCTCGGACGTGGATCCCACTGCGCTTCAACCTTGTCCAGCGCTTGCGCCAGAGCGGCTTCGACCAGCAGCACCAGGCTCGATTGCAGACGCAGCATCACCGGTTGGGTTTCCGGGTCACCGAAGCGGCAGTTGAATTCGATGACTTTCGGGTTGCCGGCCTTGTCGATCATCAGACCGGCGTACAGGAAGCCGGTGTAGACGTTGCCTTCTTCGGCCATGCCGCGCACGGTCGGCCAGATCACCTGATCCATCACGCGCTGGTGCACGTCGGCGGTGACCACCGGGGCAGGGGAGTAGGCACCCATGCCGCCGGTGTTCGGGCCGCTGTCGCCGTCGCCAACACGTTTGTGGTCCTGGCTGGTGGCCATCGGCAGGACGTTCTTGCCGTCGACCATGACGATGAACGAGGCTTCTTCGCCGTCGAGGAATTCTTCGATCACCACGCGCGAACCGGCGTCGCCGAAGGCGTTGCCGGCGAGCATGTCGCGCACGGCGTCTTCGGCTTCGGCCAGGGTCATGGCAACGATCACGCCTTTACCGGCGGCCAGGCCATCGGCCTTGATCACGATCGGTGCGCCTTTTTCACGCAGGTAAGCCAGGGCCGGCTCGATCTCGGTGAAGTTCTGGTAGTCGGCGGTCGGGATCTTGTGGCGCGCGAGGAAATCCTTGGTGAAGGCTTTCGAGCCTTCCAGCTGTGCAGCGCCGGCGGTCGGGCCGAAGCAGTCCAGGCCACGGGAGCGGAACAGATCGACCACGCCTGCCACCAGCGGCACTTCCGGGCCGACGATGGTCAGGGAAACGTTTTTCTCGGCGAAGTCGGCCAGTTGCTCAAGGGCCAGCACGTCGATGGCGACGTTTTCGCACTTGGCTTCAATCGCGGTACCGGCGTTGCCCGGCGCGACGAAAACCTTCTGCACGCGCGGATCCTGAGCCACTTTCCAGGCCAGGGCGTGTTCACGGCCACCGCTGCCAATGATCAAAACATTCATTTCAAGAACCTCAAATTCTGTCAGGCGCTACTGGAGCGCTTTATGTGGGAGCGGGCTTGCTCGCGAAAGCGGTGTGTCAGGCAAAACGGCTGTTGCTGACAGATTGCATTCGCGAGCAAGCCCGCTCCCACATTTGGATCGAGTTGTATCAGTGACGGAAGTGGCGCATGCCCGTAAAGACCATGGCGATGCCAGCCTCGTCGGCTGCAGCGATCACTTCAGCATCACGCATCGAGCCGCCCGGCTGGATCACCGCAGTGATACCGACCTTGGCCGCGTTGTCCAGACCGTCGCGGAACGGGAAGAACGCGTCCGAGGCCATCACCGAACCGGCCACTTGCAGACCGGCGTGCTCAGCCTTGATCGCGGCGATACGCGCGGAGTTTACGCGGCTCATCTGGCCGGCGCCGACACCGATGGTCTGACGGTTCTTGGCGTAGACGATGGCGTTGGACTTAACGTACTTGGCGACTTTCCAGGCGAAGATCAGGTCGTGGATCTCCTGTTCGGTCGGTGCACGCTTGGTCACCACTTTCAGGTCGTCGGCGCCGATCATGCCGATGTCGCGGCTCTGCACCAGCAGGCCACCGTTGACGCGCTTGTAGTCCCAGGCCGGAGCGCGGTCCGCCGACCACTCGCCGCAGGCCAGCAGGCGCACGTTGGCTTTGGCGGCGACGATGGCGCGAGCTTCTGCGCTGACGCTTGGAGCAATGATCACTTCCACGAACTGACGCTCGACGATCGCCTTGGCGGTCTCGGCATCCAGTTCACGGTTGAAGGCGATGATGCCGCCGAAGGCCGACTCGGTGTCGGTGGCGTAGGCCAGTTCGTAGGCCTGACGGATGCCGCCCTCGGCGTCCGGGCTCACGGCCACGCCGCACGGGTTGGCGTGCTTGACGATCACGCAGGCCGGCTTGACGAAGCTCTTCACGCATTCCAGCGCGGCGTCGGTGTCGGCCACGTTGTTGTACGACAGTTCTTTGCCTTGCAGTTGGGTCGCGGTGGCGATGCCGACTTCGGCAGGCTTGGCTTCCACGTAGAACGCCGCGCTCTGGTGCGGGTTCTCGCCGTAGCGCATTTCCTGAGCCTTGATGAACTGGCTGTTGAAGGTGCGCGGGAATTCGCTGCGGCCTTCGGTGCTCAGCACGTCGGCAGCCTGATTCACGGTGCCCATGTAGTTGGCGATCATGCCGTCGTAGGCGGCGGTGTGTTCGAAGGCCTTGAGCATCAGGTCGAAACGCTGAGCGTAGGTCAGGCCACCGGCCTTGAGGTTTTGCAGAACGTTGGCGTAATCGCTGGCATTCACCACGATCGCCACGTCTTTATGGTTTTTCGCTGCCGAACGAACCATGGTCGGGCCACCAATGTCGATGTTCTCGATCGCAGTCGGCAGGTCGCAGCCGGGCTTGTTGATGGTGGCTTCGAACGGGTACAGGTTGACCGCAACCAGGTCGATCGGCTTGATGCCGTGCTCGTTCATGATTGCATCGTCGATACCGCGACGACCGAGGATCCCGCCGTGGATTTTCGGGTGCAGGGTTTTCACCCGACCGTCCATCATTTCCGCGAAACCGGTGTAATCCGCGACTTCCACTGCGGCAACACCGTTGTCGCGCAGCAGCTTGAACGTCCCGCCGGTGGAGAGGATCTCGACGCCGAGGGCTTCAAGCTCCTTGGCGAATTCGAGGATCCCGGTCTTGTCGGAAACGCTGATCAAGGCGCGGCGGATCGGCAGGCGGGTAGTCTGGTCGGTCATCTCAATTTCCATCAAAAGCAAAGGAAGTCAGCAAAAAAGGCGACCGGTTTTACGCGGGCGCCTTTCTGGTTTGATTGAATGCTTACAGCAGATCGTACTGCTTGAGTTTCTTGCGCAGCGTGCCGCGGTTGAGTCCGAGCAGCTCGCTGGCCTTGGTCTGGTTGCCCTTGACGTAGTTCATCACGCTTTCGAGCAGGGGAGCCTCGACTTCGGAGAGCACCAGGTTGTACACATCCGTGACGGACGCGCCCTCAAGGTGGGCGAAATAATTGTGCAGCGCCTTCTCGACACTCCCGCGAAGGGTCTGACCTTCTTCGCTCGGGGTATTGAGGTGCTGTTTCAAATTCACGTTGTCGCTCACGGGTGCTGTTCCACTCACTAAAGTCTCGGTCATCATCGTCATGCGGCCACCCCTTCTTCGTCCCCTGTCAGGCTCTTGTAACGCTCGGCGAAGAACTCCCGAACGTTGGCGCATTGTGTTTCCGTACCATCCAAACGATTGAAGTGGGCGCGAAACTCCCTGGCGCCCGGCAAGGTTGCGAGATACCAGCCCACATGCTTGCGGGCAATACGCACGCCCATCACATCCCCATAGAAGGCGTGAAGTGCGGCCAGATGCTCCAGCAGGATGCGTTCCACTTCGCTCAGCTCCGGCGCCGGCAATTTCTCGCCGGTACGCAGGAAGTGTTCGATCTCGCGAAAAATCCATGGCCGCCCCTGGGCAGCCCGGCCTATCAGCAGGCCATCGGCACCGGTCGCGTCAAGCACGTAACGGGCCTTTTCCGGCGAATCGATATCGCCATTGGCAAACACCGGGATCGACACCGCCTGCTTGATCGCGGCAATCGTGTCGTACTCGGCTTCGCCGGTGTACAGATCGGCGCGCGTGCGGCCATGCACGGCCAGCGCGGTGATCCCGGCCTGCTCGGCGATCTTCGCCACAGTCAGGCCGTTCTTGTTGTCGCGATCCCATCCGGTGCGGATCTTCAGGGTCACCGGCACATCCACTGCAGCGACGACAGCCTGCAGGATCTCGGTCACCAGTGCTTCGTCTTTCAATAACGCGGAGCCGGCGGCCTTGTTGCAGACCTTCTTTGCCGGGCAACCCATGTTGATATCAATAATCTGTGCGCCCAGTTCGACGTTGGCCCGTGCCGCGTCCGCCAGCATCTGCGCATCGCCACCGGCAATCTGCACCGAGCGTGGCTCGGGATCGCCTTCGTGGATCATGCGCATGCGCGACTTGCGGGTATTCCACAGGCTCATGTCACTGGTGACCATTTCCGAGACTACAAGCCCTGCGCCCAAACGCTTGCACAGCTGACGAAAGGGCTGGTCGGTGACGCCCGCCATCGGGGCGAGAATCAAACCGTTCTGCAATGTATATGGGCCGATGCGTACCGCCGACATAGGACTTCCCTGAAGTGGGGCCGGATCATGAGAGTTCGAAAAAGGGTTGGCATGATACCCGCTCTCGATGACTGGATAAAGGCTGAATTGAACAAAATCTGAACAGTTATTCTGTTATTACCAGCGGTTTGGTAAGCGCGGGCGAAGTCAGAAAACTGCCGTCAAACCTGAAGCGATGAAGCGACTCACTCGGGCGAGTGGAAACTCAGGCTGTAATTCACCGCTTTGGGGCCTGGATCAAGGATATCCAGCGCGATGTGGATCGGCGTCTGCGGCGGCATTTCCGCCATGCCCTCAAGGTCGCCGTTGAGGTATTCGCCGGGTTTGAAGCGACGACTGGCGATCAGATGACCGTTGAGGTCAGCGAAGCGTAGCTCCAGCAACGGAAATGGCTGGGAGAACGTCGCGCGGTTGTAGATGATCGCATCCACCACCAGCGCCCCGCTGAATTCCGGATGGCTGCGCACTACCAGATTGCTGCTTTTGATTTTGCCGATGTCGACCTTGGACGGCACCGTGCAGCCGATCTGCGGGCAGAACTGCTGAAACCATGGGCGGTACTGATCCTGTCGCGCCAGTTCATCGAAGTGATAGGCGATGTACTGGCCGGCCAGACCGGCGGCGGCGAGCAGCACCAGCAAACCCCAGAGCAGACGCCGGCCCCAGGGCGAGCGGCGTTTCTGCCAGTCCAGTTGCAGCGGGTCGTCGGTCAGGTCCTGCAACACTTCGGCACGTTGACGTTTTTTGCGCAGCGGTTCGACCGATGGCAACTCGTCATCGTCCGGCTCGACGTTGGCCGACAGGCGTTCACGACGGGCATTCGGATCGATCGGGTCGTGCAGGCGCAGTTGCGGGATCGGCGGTTCATCGTCCAGATCCACCGGCTCCAGCGACAGGGAAGGCTCGGTGCGCGCGGTGTTTACCGGTTCCGGTTCGACGGCATCTGGCTCGACGTCATCTTCGGGCTCGGGCAGACGTTCATCGTCGCGTGCGCTGAACAGGCTGTCGCGCCACTCCGTTTCATCGGCTTCAGGGCTGTCGCGGCGGGCGCTCAGGGACTCCTCGCGCTGACGACCGAATTCGGTGGTCGGCTGGATTTCCCGTTGTTCGAGGCGGGCGAGTTCTTCGTCCAGATCGAGGCTGTCCAGGTCCAGCTCGCTGGCGCTCCATTGCTTTTGGCTGATGGCGCGCGGCGCGGGCGGTTCGTCATTGACGGGTGCTTCGACCACTGGCGGCGGCTCGCTGACCACCGCCTGAGACGGTGCTGGCTGGACAATGGACGGCGCCACCGGAGTGACCGCTTCCTTGCCGGCGTGTTGTTCCAGCAGCTGTTTGGCGGCGTTGAACACTTGCAGGCAGGAGCCACAGCGAACCACCCCGCGGGCCACGCTCAACTGAGCATGGCTGACGCGGAAGCTGGTTTGGCAATGCGGGCACTGGGTGACGAAGCTGTCGGTCATGCGGCGATCCGGTTTATGCAGGCGGTCATTCTAGCGCCGACGGCCGGTGATACGCACCCAGCCATCGCGATTGGCGATCGGGTCCAGATCAAAGTCCTGCGCATAGGCGGCAGCGACTTCTTCACCTTGTTCGGCGAGGATGCCTGACAGTGCCAGACGACCGCCGGTTTTCACCAGGCCGGACAGCTGCGGCGCCAGGGAAACCAGCGGGCCGGCCAGAATGTTGGCCACCAGCACGTCGGCTTTGACCTGCGGCAGATCTTCCGGCAGGTACAGCGGGAACAGCTCATCGGCGATGTTGTTGCGCCCGGCGTTGTCGCGCGAGGCTTCCAGCGCCTGCACGTCGATGTCGGTGCCGACGGCTTCTTTCGCGCCGAGCAGCAGGGCGGCGATCGCCAGAATTCCCGAGCCGCAGCCGAAGTCCAGGACGTTGCAGTCTTTCAGGTCCTGACCGTCGAGCCATTCCAGGCACAGGGCGGTGGTCGGGTGGGTGCCGGTGCCGAACGCCAGGCCCGGATCCAGCAACAGATTGACCGCGTCAGGCTCGGGCGCGGCGTGCCAGCTCGGCACGATCCACAGGCGCTGACCGAAACGCATTGGCTGGAAGCCGTCCATCCAGCTGCGTTCCCAGTCCTGGTCTTCGATGACTTCGCTGTGATGCTCGGGCAGCGGACTGCCGGTCAGCAGTTCCAGATGCGCGAGCACCGGCGCAGGCTCGGTGCCGCCCTCGAACAGGGCCAGCAGATGCGTGTGCGCCCACAGTGGGGTGGTGTTGAGTTCCGGCTCGAAGATCGGCTGATCTTCGGCGTCCATGAAGGTCACCGAAACGGCGCCGACTTCAAGGAAAGCGTCTTCGTAGGTTTCGGCTTGTTCCGGGCTGATGGCGAGACGTACTTGCAGCCAAGGCATGGCGGGCACCTTTGAAAAAATATGATTGCAGCCTAGCGGCCAGCGAGAAGCGCGCAAGTTTACGCGAGCGCGCAGGGTTTGTGGGAGCTGCATTGCACCCTGTGGGAGCGGGCTTGCTCGCGAAGGCGGTGTGCCAGACAAATAAATGTATTTGATGCACCGCTTTCGCGAGCAAGCCCGCTCCCACAGGGGATTTGAAAGCTGTAGAAACAACAAAGCCGCCCGAAGGCGGCTTTGTCAGGTGCGGGCTGAAGCTTAGTGCTTCTCGCCAGCCAGCTTGTGCTCGAGGTAGTGAATGTTCACACCCCCTTTGCAGAAGCCTTCGTCGCGGGTCAGTTCACGGTGCAGCGGGATGTTGGTCTTGATCCCGTCAACCACGATCTCGTCCAGGGCATTACGCATGCGCGCCATGGCTTCGTCGCGGGTGGCGCCGTAAGTGATCAGCTTGCCGATCAGCGAGTCGTAGTTCGGCGGAACTGCATAACCGCTGTACAGGTGCGAATCGACGCGAACGCCGTTGCCGCCCGGGGCGTGGAAATGCTTGACCGTGCCCGGGCTCGGCATGAAAGTTTTCGGGTCTTCAGCGTTGATCCGGCACTCCAGCGAGTGACCGCGGATCACCACGTCATCCTGCGTGAACGACAGCTTGTTGCCAGCGGCGATGCTGAGCATCTCCTTGACGATGTCGATACCGGTGACCATTTCCGAAACCGGGTGCTCCACCTGAACACGGGTGTTCATTTCGATGAAGTAGAAACGACCGTTCTCGTACAGGAACTCGAACGTGCCGGCGCCACGGTAGCCGATGTCGATGCACGCCTTGACGCAGCGAGCCAGAACTTCCTGGCGCGCCTGCTCGTCGATGCCCGGTGCCGGCGCTTCTTCGAGAACCTTCTGGTGACGGCGTTGCAGCGAGCAATCGCGGTCGCCCAGATGGATGGCGTGACCCTGGCCGTCGGACAGTACCTGAACTTCGACGTGACGCGGGTTGGTCAGGAATTTTTCCAGATAAACCATCGGGTTGCCGAACGCCGCGCCAGCTTCGGAGCGGGTCAGTTTCGCCGAGGCGATCAGGTCTTCTTCCTTGTGCACCACTCGCATGCCGCGACCACCACCGCCGCCTGCGGCCTTGATGATCACCGGGTAGCCGACTTCACGACCGATGCGCAGCGCCGTTTCTTCGTCTTCCGGCAGCGGGCCGTCGGAACCTGGAACGGTAGGCACGCCTGCTTCGATCATCGCGTGCTTGGCCGATACCTTGTCGCCCATCAGGCGAATGGTTTCGGCTTTCGGGCCGATGAAGGCGAAGCCGGAATTCTCGACCTGCTCGGCAAAATCGGCGTTTTCCGCGAGGAAACCGTAGCCTGGGTGAATGGCGGTAGCGCCAGTCACTTCAGCGGCAGCGATGATGGCCGGGATGTGCAGGTAGGACTGAGCGGCAGAAGCCGGGCCGATGCAGACGGACTCGTCTGCCAGACCCAGGTGCATCAGCTCTTTGTCGGCCTTGGAGTAAACGGCGACGGTCTTGATGCCCATCTCTTTGCAGGCACGCAGAATCCGCAGGGCGATCTCACCGCGGTTAGCGATCAGAACTTTTTCCAACTTCGCAGTCATCAAAGGCTCTCCGCAGTTCAAACGATGGTGAACAGCGGTTGGTCGTACTCAACCGGCTGGCCGTCTTCGACGAGGATGGATTCGATCACACCGCTGGTTTCAGCTTCGATGTGGTTCATCATCTTCATGGCTTCGACGATGCACAGGGTGTCGCCTTTCTTCACGGTCTGGCCGACTTCAACGAAGGCTGGCGAGGTTGGCGAAGATTTACGGTAGAAGGTGCCTACCATCGGCGAGCGGGCCACGGTGCCGTTCAGTGCAGGAGCAGCAGCGGCAGCCGGAGCGGCAGCAGCTACTGGAGCAGCGGCGGCAGGTGCAGCGGCCGGAGCCTGCATCGGCGCCGGAGCGTAGTACTGCTGAGCCGGGGTCTTGCTGTGACGGCTGATGCGTACGGACTCTTCGCCTTCCTTGATCTCGAGCTCGTCGATGCCGGACTCTTCCAGCAATTCGATCAGTTTCTTAACTTTACGGATATCCATGAATCATCAACTCCCAAGGGTCGGTCAGGGGCGTTTAACGCTTGTGGTTCAAGTCGTTGCCTGTGTTTCAAGCTGTTCTAGTGCGGCCTCCAGGGCCAGTCGGTAACCGCTGGCGCCAAGGCCGCAGATCACTCCCACCGCTACATCGGAGAAGTAAGAGTGATGGCGGAAAGGTTCGCGCTTGTGCACGTTGGACAAATGCACTTCGATGAATGGGATGCTCACTCCCAGCAGCGCGTCACGTAATGCGACACTTGTGTGTGTAAATGCTGCTGGATTGATCAGAATGAAATCGACACCCTCACCGCGAGCGGCGTGGATGCGGTCGATCAATTCGTACTCGGCATTGCTTTGCAGGTGCAGCAGATGATGGCCGGCTTCACGGGCGCGGCGCTCCAGATCCTGATTGATCTGCGCCAGGGTCGTTGACCCATAGGTGCCCGGTTCGCGGGTGCCGAGCAGGTTCAGGTTGGGGCCGTGCAGCACCAGTAGCGTCGCCATCTGCGTGTTCCTTGTTATGAATGAGCAGTCGTCAGAACCCGGCGACTATGCCGCAAAGGCTTTGTGACTGTCCAGTTCTCTGCAATAGCCAGCACGATGACCGATGTTTGCGCGAAATTTATGACTGAGTGATTTGATCCGGTCACTTGTAGTGAACGTGCTGACGCCTTCGCGAGCAGGCTCGCTCCCACAGGGGTACATATTCCAATGTGGGAGCAGGCTTGCTCGCGAAGGCGATTTTTCAGACGCGGAATGCCTGCACGGCGGTATGCAATTGCCCGCCCAATACCAGCAGGTTCTCGCCCTGTTCGCGACCTTCGCCGATGCGCAGCAGGTTATCCCCGCCCAATTGATGGATCCGCTCGCTGTGATCACGGATCTCGCTGACCGCGCCGCTTTGCTGAGCGGTAATATCGGCGATGCGGATCGCCGTGTCGGAAATGGTCTGGATCGCGCCGACGATTTTATCCAGCGCGCCGTCCGCCGCTTGTGCCTGACTGGCAGTGGCTTCGGCGTGTTCGACTTGCGCGCGCATGCCTTCGACCGATTGTCGGGCAGCAGTTTGCAGGCCGGCGATCAGTGTCTGGATCTCTGCCGTGGCGCCCGCCGTGCGTTGCGCCAGTGAGCGCACTTCTTCGGCCACCACCGCAAAACCACGGCCCATTTCCCCGGCCCGCGCCGCTTCGATCGCCGCATTCAGCGCCAGCAGGTTGGTCTGGTCGGCGATCGAGCGGATCACCGTCAGTACGCCGCCAATGGTCGCCGACTCTTCGGCCAGGTGCTCGATCATTTGCGCATTACCCTGGACTTCGCCGACCAGTGCGTGCAGCCCGGTGAGGCTTTGGCCGATGACGGTCTGTCCGTGCTCGACGGCCAGTCCGGCATGGCGACTGGCATCGGCGGCCTGTCGTGCATCGCCAGCGACCTGCTGAATCGTCGCTTCAAGCTCACCCAGTGAATCGCGGATCAGCGCGGTGTCGCCCGCCTGATGCTCGGCGCCGGTGTGCAGGTCATTGCTCAGCTCGGCCAGGGTGCGGCTGCTGCCTGCGACCTGTTCGGCGTTGCCGCGAATCGTCCCGACCAGATCCACCAGATACGCGCGCAAGCGGTTGAGCGAAGCCTCGATGTCATGCAGTTCGCGGTTGGTCTTGCCCAACTGAATGTCGTTGCTGAAATCGCCTTCGGCCCAGGTCGACAGCGCCGGCGCGAGGTTGGTCAGGGTGCGGGCGAGGCGCCGCTGCAGGGTGTCGATCAGCAGGGCGATCACCAGAATCAGGCCGATCATCACGCCCTGCATCAGGCGCACTTCGCCCTGAATCTGCCCGTGCTGGGCGCGTACCACCGGCTCAAGCCCGGCGATCGCCTGTTGCACGGCGGCGATCTTCAAATGGGTCGCGGTGCTCAGATCGGTGCGTTTCTGGATCTGCTCGCGGGTACGTGCCAGCTCCGCCGGGTAGCGACCGAGCAGGCTGTTGAGTTCGCGCTTGAGGCCGACCCCGGCGTCTTCGGCTGCGGCTTTTTCTGTGCTTTCGATGCCCATCATCGCGGCGAAATCATCACTGCCGGATTCATGCTTGGCGACCACGCCGAGCAGGGGCAGGGCGTCGATGGCCTGAGCCTGGGTGAGGATGTTGTCGACTTCGCGCTCGACGTCGGCGGCCAGTTCACTGCGGCCGCTGCTGACCAGTTTGTCGCGGGCCAGCGACAGCTTGCCCAAGTGCTGCGAAGCGACGAGCAGCGGCGTCAGATACGTCGCGTTGCCATTGGCGTAGGTGCTGAGTTGATCGAGACTGGCGCTCAGTTCGCGTTCGGCTTGCAACAGCAACGCCTGCGGATCACCGGCCAGTTTGCCGGCCGCGAGCAGGTCGGTTTTGCTGAACTCTTCGAGGCTCGACAGGCTTGGCCGCAGGGTCTCGGCCTGTGCCGGCGGCAGTTCGCCGAGCTCCTTCTGCAGGCCGTCGATGGCCTGGCTGGCGCTGCTCAGGCGCAGGGCGTCGCCGCTGGCGAGGTAGTCCTCGACATTGCGTGCCACGTCATTCTGAAATTGCTGCGACAGGCCGAGGTAGCGCTCCATCAACAGATACGGACGCTCCAAGGCTTTTTGCGACCACCACAGCGTCGCGCCGAGCGCCACGCAGACGGTGACCAGCAGCAGAGTGTTGAGATTGGTGAGCAACTTCAGGCGCATGACGGCTACCAACGGCAGAAATGGTAAGCGCCTGAATTTATTGCGGTTCTGTTACAGGGTTATGACCGAATCAGTGGATTCCGATGAAAAGGTGGCACTTTGCTTTGAGTCGCGTGCGGTCTGCACTCGATTGCGTCCGGCACCTTTGGCGCGGTACAGCGCTTCGTCGGCCTGGCTGGCCATCATCAGGCTGTCGGAATCCTCGTGCATTTCCACCACGCCGGCGCTGAAGGTGCACCACAAATCGTGCGGTTGCGCCGGGTAGTGGATTTCGGCGAAGCGCTGGCGGATCTCGTCGAGCACTTTGTGCGCCGCTTCTATATCCGTGTCGGGCATGACGATGGCGAATTCTTCGCCACCGTACCGGCCGATGAAGTCGGTCTTGCGCAGGCGTTGCTTGAGGAACAGCGCCAGGCTCTTGATCACTCGGTCGCCCATCGGATGGCCGTGACTGTCATTGACTCGCTTGAAGTGGTCGATGTCGAGCATGGCAAAGCTCAGCGGCTTGTTCTCGCGACGGGCGCGGAACGAGCAGTCTTCGAGCAATTGCAGGATGTGCGTGTGGTTGTACAGGCCGGTGAGGCTGTCGCGGACCATGCGTGCCTTGAGATTGCGCGCGCGGGCGGCGCGGTTGCGCACCGTCGTAATCAGATGCCGAGGCTTGATCGGTTTGGTAAGGAAGTCATCGCCGCCCTCGCTCATGGCGTCGAGCTGCTTGTCCAGATCGTCCTCGGCCGAAAGATAAATGATCGGCACGCTGACGTAGCGGTCGTTGTGGCGGATGACCTTGGCCAGTTCGGTGCCGGTGCAGGCCGGCATGTACATGTCGAGGATGATCAGATCCGGCTGGAAGTCCGCCAGTTCGGCCATCGCCTGGATCGGTTCGATCAGGGTGCGCGTGACGATACCGGCGCTGTTGAGCAGGCGCTCGGTGTGCAAGGCCTGGGCGCGAGAGTCGTCGATGATCAGCACTTTGTAAGGTTCGTACTGGGCGACGCACGTCAGGACTTCGATCTTCTCCAGCAGGCTCGACGCTTCGAGGGTGCCGGTGAGAAATTCCTGGCCGCCGGCGCGCACGGCGGCGAGGCGCGTCGGGGTGTCGGTTTCGTGCAGGCTGAAAAACAGCAGCGGCAGCGGTTCTTCCAGGCCAACCTGGGCTTCGGCAGCCAGTTGCAGGCCGACGCCTGCGCCGCTGAAGTCCACGTCCATGACGATCGCGGCGGGCAAGCGCTCGACCATCGAGGAGCGAAACGCCGCGACACTGTCCAGCGCCTGCGCGGTCAGGCCGAAAAACTCCAACTGCTTGGCCAGCCGCTCGGCGCGGTCGTGATCCTGCAACATGACGTAGATCGGTTTGCGCAGCGGCGGCAGGAAGGTCTGGTCGAGTTGATCACCGTGGCGCAGACCGGTGCGCGACAGACGCTGCATCAAACGATTGAGGTCAGTGATCAGGCCGCTGCTCAGGCGTCCGCGATTGGCGTCCACCGCTTCCAGCGACTGGCCGATATGACGCGCGAGTTGCGTGTGCTCGGGCTGCTCGAAGCGCTCGGCAAAACGCAGCAGGCGCAGATTGGCCTCGCTCAGTTCGGCGAGGTCGGCGGTGGACCACTCACTGCGTTGCAGGCGCTGCCATATCTCAAGAATCTGACGTGCCTGATGAATTACCCGCTGGGCAAAGTGGTGCTTGAGGCGCTCACGGCTGGGGTCTTCTGGCTCGGTCATATCCTGACTACTAGTTAGGGCGCATGCTGAGATCGACTGGTGGCTCTATGCTAGCACCTCTTTTCCCTTATATGAGTGTCGTGAATCAATAATCTGCGGTGCTGCACAATTCAGTTTCTGACCGGGCGGTATCGGATTGAACCTGTTCGTCGGTGAGCCTCCCGAAAACCGGGCATATGGTGCTGCTCGAAGCGTAAACAAGCCTGTGTGCACCACGCTGTGCTGCAGACAGACGCTGATCTGCAAATGCCTGTTTCGCAGCTTTGTTGATGGCGCTGTATCAGGGAAACCCCTAGAGAATTTGCGGGTCGATGCCGCGCGTTCCGTGGATTTTCTGCTTCTCTTCAATGGCGGGTGCCGGCCTTGGCACGTTGTTGTATGGTTGTGGTCGAACCGTTGAACCCAAGTGATTGAAAGGATATCGCCATGCTGGACTGGAAGAACCGCGCGGGCAGCGCGCCTGAACGTGCCGCTGAGCCGAAGTCGGCCACCCGCAGCTATGTGGGCGGGCTGTTGTTCAGCCGCGCGCTGGCCACGCTGATCGGCATTTATCTGCTGGTGACCATCGGCCTTGGCTGGTACTGGAGCCAGGAGCCGGCGCTGTTTCCGGTGGCACAAAACGCCCAGGCGGCTGCCGAGAAAGAAGGCAAGCAGATGGTCGTCGGCTACACCACGGTCGAAACCCTCAAGACCGTTGCCGGTACGTTGCTGAACAAACCGGGCGGTTATATTTCCAACGACCGTTTTCCGCCTGGCCTGTGGATGGACAACACACCGAGCTGGGAATACGGCGTGCTGGTGCAGGTGCGTGACCTGACCCGTGCCCTGCGTAAGGACTTTGCCCGTTCGCAGTCGCAGTCGGCCGAGGATGCTGATCTGGCCAAGGCCGAACCGCGTTTCAACTTCGACAACAAGAGCTGGATCCTGCCGTCGAGCGAATCGGAATATCAGGAAGGCATCAACTCCCTGAGCCGTTACCAGGCGCGTCTGTCTGATCCAACGCAGAAAAACGCCTTGTTCTACGCCCGCGCCGACAACCTCAACAACTGGCTGGGCGATGTCGGCACCCGTTTGGGTTCGCTGTCGCAACGCCTGTCCGCCAGTGTCGGCCGTGTCAAGCTCAACACCGCGCTGAAAACCGAAGTGCCGGCGGTTGGCGAAGTACCGCAAGTTGACGAGGAAGTCGTAGAGACTCCGTGGATGCAGATCGACAACGTGTTCTACGAAGCACGCGGTCAGGCCTGGGCGCTGTCGCACCTGTTGCGCGCCATCGAAGTGGACTTTGCCGATGTGCTGGCGAAAAAGAACGCCACGGTCAGCGTGCGCCAGATCATCCGTGAACTGGAAGCATCGCAGGAGCCGGTCTGGAGCCCGATGATCCTCAATGGCAGCGGCTTCGGCGTGCTGGCCAACCACTCGCTGGTCATGGCCAACTACATTTCCCGGGCCAACGCCGCAGTGATCGATCTGCGTCAATTGCTCAATCAGGGCTGAGTCATGGTCGATAGCGCCAAAGAGGCGGCGCACCGCGCCGCCTCCGATGCCGAACAGATCGCCTGGGTCGACGAGCAGGACAACTTGCTCGGCGCCCTGGTGCGGGCCGATCTGCGTGAGCGCGGGCTGATCGGGCGCGGCACCTACATCATGTTGTTCAATTCCGCTGGTGAGCTCTGCGTACACCGGCGCACCCTGAGCAAGGCGATCTATCCCGGTTACTGGGATGTGGCAGCCGGCGGCATGGTGCAGGCCGATGAGACCTACGCCGAATCGGCGGCCCGCGAGCTGGAAGAGGAGTTGGGGGTGAGCGGGGTGGAACTGACCGCCCACGATCATTTTTTCTTCGAGGACACCGGCAATCGCCTGTGGTGCTCGGCATTTTCCGCGGTGTGGGACGGCCCGCTGGAACTGCAGCCGGAAGAAGTGCTGGAAGCACGCTTTATTCCGGTCGATCAGGTGCTGCAGGAAATCGAGCAAAAGCCTTACTGCCCGGACTCTCTGGCCGCGTTGAAGCGCTATCTGAAGGCTCAACAAAGCGGCGTCGCAAAGAACACATAAATTGGCGCCGATTGGCTCTTAGCAATTGCGCTTTTTGCCGTTACACTGCGCGACCTTTTCAAGCTGCACCGACCTGCTTTTGTTCAAGCGCACGGTGCAGTAGCGCTGCCCCTGCCTGAGTGGGGCTTCGCGGTCGATGACCTTGCCCAAGGTCGCGATCAGTCTTTGTCCTCCCAAGAGGATTGCCGGTGGCCAAAAAAGCCGCATCCTTCGCCGCCCTTGGTGGCCTGGTATTTTCCACCGACGCAGGTCGTCATTGCCCGGAATGCAGTAAACCGGTGGACGCCTGTATCTGCAAACAAACCGTGATCCCGGCCGGGGACGGCATTGCCCGCGTGCGTCGCGAGAGCAAGGGCCGTGGCGGCAAAACGGTGACCACCATTACCGGCGTGCCACTGGCCGAAGACGCCCTCAAGGAGCTGGCGACAACGTTGAAGAAACGTTGCGGCACCGGTGGGGCGTTGAAGGACGGGATCATCGAAATCCAGGGCGATCATGTCGAGCTACTCTTGGCTGAGCTGATCAAACACGGTTTCAAAGCGAAGAAGTCCGGCGGCTAGCAGCCTCTGTGAAATCCATCTGCGGCTTGATCCGGCACTGAAGCAGTTCAGATCCGGCGTCGTCTCCATGGTTTTCACAGAGCCTGTTCATGACCGGTTTCTAAACTACACGCGGTCAGCGCGGTCTACCGCCGCGCTGACGAACCGTCATTTTCATTCTTTAGACTGCGCCGGCCTGCGATCAGGCGACGCACTATGACTTCTTTATAGGGGACTTCGATGTCCGTACGACGCACACGTAAAGACGATGGCAGCCAATGGACAGTTGCGGACAGCCGCAGTGTTTACGGGATTCGCCATTGGGGGGCCGGGTATTTCGCGATCAATGACGCCGGTCGCGTCGAAGTTCGTCCGAACGGCCCGAGCAGCTCGCCTATCGACCTGTTCGAACAAGTCGACCAACTGCGCAAGAGCGGCTTGTCTCTGCCGTTGCTGGTACGTTTCCCCGACATCCTGCAAGACCGTGTCCGTCAACTGACCGGTGCTTTCGACTCGAACATCGAGCGCCTGGAATACCAGAGCAAGTACACCGCGCTGTACCCGATCAAGGTCAACCAGCAAGAAGCGGTGATCGAGAACATCATCGCCACCCAGAACGTTTCCATCGGTCTGGAAGCCGGCTCCAAGCCTGAGTTGCTGGCAGTGCTGGCACTGGCGCCGAAGGGCGGCACCATCGTCTGCAACGGTTACAAGGACCGCGAGTTCATCCGTCTGGCGCTGATGGGGCAGAAGCTCGGCCACAATGTGTTCATCGTCATCGAGAAAGAATCCGAAGTCGGCCTGGTGATCGAAGAAGCCGCCTCGCTCAAGGTCAAGCCACAGGTCGGCCTGCGCGTGCGCCTGTCGTCGCTGGCGTCGTCGAAGTGGGCGGACACTGGTGGCGAGAAATCCAAGTTCGGTCTGTCGGCGGCGCAACTGCTGTCGGTGGTCGAGCGCTTCCGCGCGGCCGGCCTCGATCAGGGCATTCGTCTGCTGCACTTCCACATGGGTTCGCAGATCGCCAACCTGGCTGACTACCAGCACGGTTTCAAGGAAGCGATCCGTTACTACGGCGAGCTGCGCAACCTGGGTCTGCCGGTCGATCACATCGACGTCGGCGGCGGTCTGGGTGTCGACTACGACGGTACTCACTCGCGCAACGCCAGTTCGATCAACTACGACATGGACGATTACGCCGGTGTCGTGGTCGGCATGCTCAAGGAGTTCTGCGACGCGCAGAGCCTGCCGCATCCGCACATCTTCTCCGAAAGCGGCCGCTCGCTGACCGCGCACCACGCGATGCTGGTGGTGCAGGTGACCGACGTAGAGAAACACAACGACGAAATCCCGCTGATCGAAAACAAGGAAAACCTGCCGGAAACCGTGCAGTGGCTGGTGGACCTGCTCGGCCCGACCGACATCGAGATGGTCACCGAGACTTACTGGCGCGCCACGCACTACATGAGCGACGTGGCTTCGCAGTACGCCGACGGCAAACTGACCCTGGCGGAAAAGGCCCTGGCCGAGCAGTGCTACTTCGCTGTGTGCCGTCGCCTGCACAACTCGCTGAAGGCACGTCAGCGTTCGCACCGCCAGGTGCTCGACGAACTCAACGACAAGCTGGCCGACAAGTACATCTGCAACTTCTCGGTGTTCCAGAGCCTGCCGGACACCTGGGCGATCGATCAGGTGCTGCCGATCATCCCGCTGCATCGTCTGGACGAAGAGCCGCTGCGTCGCGCCGTGCTGCAAGACCTGACCTGCGACTCCGACGGCAAGATCAACCAGTACGTCGACGAGCAGAGCATCGAGACCAGCCTGCCGGTGCACGGTCTGAACGAAGGTGAAGACTATCTGCTGGGCGTGTTCCTGGTCGGCGCCTATCAGGAAATCCTCGGCGACATGCACAACCTGTTCGGTGACACCGACTCGGTGAACATCTACCAGAACGCCGATGGCAGCGTGTACCACGCCGGTATCGAGACCCACGACACCATCGAAGACATGCTGCGTTACGTGCACTTGTCGCCGGAAGAACTGATGACCCACTACCGCGACAAGTGCGCCAGTGCCCGCATCAGTGCCAGCGAGCGCACGCAGTTCCTCGATGCCTTGCGTCTGGGTCTGACCCGCTCCTCCTACCTGTCTTCCTGAGTCAGGTGCTGTTGCACCGGGTTGTCTGAAATTTTCCCTCAAGCTGTGGAAAATTCGGATGACCCGGTGGGACATTTCCCAAATCCCCTGCGAAATAATTGCCTGCCACAGCCGGAGAAGTGATCCGGTCTGCTTTTCGCGTAGGTCATTTCCTAAGTTGTACTTCAGCTCTCTACTCGGCCATGGCTCTCGGCGAGAATCCCCGGCCGCCCCTCCTGTAGAGATCCGCCCATGTTCGAATCAGTCAACGAGCCGTCGTTTCGTCTCGATGTAGCGGGGCTGCCCGAGCCCTTCGAGGTGCTGGCCTTTACCGGAAGTGAGGGCATCAGCGAACCCTTCGCCTTTGATATCGATCTGTTGATCAATGATCCGCAACTGGACCTGGTCGGCCTGCTTTACCGCTCGGCGTTCCTGCAGTTCGGTCCCGGACACAATGGCCTGAGCGGGCAATTGCAGAGTGTCGTTCAGCATGAGCACGATCAGGGCGCCCGATTGTGTCGAGTGACACTGGGACCGAAGCTGAGTTGTCTGGCGCTGCGTTTCAGTCAGCGGATTTTCAGCAGCCAGTGCGTGCCAAAGATCCTCGCGCAGGTGCTCAAGGAGCATGGGATCGTTGGTGCGCAACGGCGTTTTGATTTGCAGTGCGAATACCCGGTGCACACTTTCTGCACCCAGTACCGGGAGTCGGACCTGCAATTCGTGCAGCGGCTGTGCGCGCAGGCGCGGATCCACTACTACTTCGAGCACCGACCGGACGGACACTGTCTGGTCTTTGTCGATGATCCAGGGCGTTTTCCCGTGGCCGGCGCGGCGTCTGTGGACGATGGCGCGAGCACCCCGGCGGTAAGACGCTGGCAGATGCAAGTGGACGCCAGCGATGTGGACGCGGGTTCGGCGCAGGCCGGCAAAGCTTATGGCCACAGCGATCTGCCGACCTTGCGCGCCGCGCAGTGGCTGGCGTTGACCGCGCATCCGTTTGCCGAATGCAACCGCCGCTGGTTGCTGAGCCGGATCGAGCATCGTGCCGATCCCGCCAGCGAGCCGTCTTACAGCAACCGGATCGTCGCCGCTGCCCAAGCGCAACTGCCGACATTGACGAGCACCTGTGCCAGGCCGCGCATGCACAGTCTGCAACGTGCATGGGTAGTGACGGTCGATGAACCGCAGCCCGACGATCAGCGGCCGGTGGCGGTGCAGTTCGACTGGCTTTATCAGGGCGAAGGCGCTGCCGCCAGCCATTGTTGGCTGCCGCTCGCAGCAGCGTTGAGCGACGCCTCACTGACATCGTTGCGCGAAGGCGTTGAAGTGGTGGTGAGTTTTCATGAAGGCGATCCGGATCAGCCGGTGATCAGTGGTGTGCTGCAGGAGCCGGCGGTGATCGAAGACTGCGAAGCGCCATTGGCGCTGCCGGACGTGCTGCCGAGCGCGGGCCTGGCGCAATGGCTCAAGTCTGCCGAACCGCTGTTGCTGTTGTGTCTGATGCCCGGCGGCGGCAGTTACAACCACTGCACGGCGTCGATCTGCAGTTGCCGATTGGTCGCGTCGCTGGATCAGGACGGCGCCGCTTGAGCGGCGTCGGCTTTGCCCCGCAGGTACAGTGGCTGTTGCTCGATGGCGCCGATGCGCAGCAGGCGTTGGCGACATTGCGCCAGGGGTTCGCCAGCGTACGTTGCACGCGGCTGTTCCAGGGCACCGAGTTTCAAGCGGTAAGCGAGCACGGTCCGCTGCTGGTCGACCTGCATGACTGCCCGGCACTGGCGGCGCTGTGTCAGCGTGATCCGCAGACCTGGCGCGGGTTGTTGTTCGCCAGTGATGCCTCGCAGGCAGTAATGCTGAGCCACCTGCGACGGATGCTGACGGTCTCGTTCGGGCTCAATCACCGTGCCTTGCTCGGTTATTACAACCGCCAGACGGCAAGTTATTTCTTCGACGCCTGTGACGCCGCCGACTTGAGCCGCTGGCTCGGGCCGATTCGTCTGCTGCGCTGGTACGGCGGCACCTGGGCCGACCTCGCCATCGGCAGTCAGGGCTGGCAGCAACTGCGCAACCCGCAGTGGGCGGTCGAACCGCTGGGGATCGACGAAAGCCTCACCCATCGTCAGCGCGAACGTTTGCAAAGCTGCCTGCTGGAACAACACATCTGGCGCTGGTGCCAATCAATGGGAACCGACTACTCGCGCATGGCCTCCCATGTGCAGGAGGGGCTGAGCCTGGATTTCAGCGACCGCACGGTGCTGGATGGCTGGTTGTGGCTACGCTTGCAGCATCCCCGAGCGGTATTGCCAGACGTGCCGGACGGGCTGAGCCAGCAGGAACGGCTCGAGCATGTGCGGCGACAGTGGCAGAACGATCAATCTTGAGGTGCGACATCCATGACAAATCCTCTGTGGCAGCGGTTCGGCGCAGTCCTCGGCGGGTTTCTGCTGCTGGTGCTGACGGGATGTTCCCCGGTCAAGGTGCTCAATGCGCTGACCCCCGACGACACGTTCCACAAAACCGCCGGGATTGCCTATGGCGATGATCCGCGACAGAAGCTCGACGTCTACGTGCCGCGCCAGCCGCTGGAGGACGCGCCGGTGGTGGTGTTCTTCTACGGCGGTAGCTGGAACAGCGGTGATCGTGGCGATTACGCGTTTGTCGGCGAGGCGCTGGCGTCGCGGGGGATTGTAGCGGTGCTGGCGGATTATCGGCTCTACCCGCAGGTGCGCTATCCGTTGTTTCTTGAAGACTCGGCGCGGGCGGTGGCCTGGACCCGGGCGCATATTCGCGAGTTCTCCGGCAACCCGCAACGGCTGTACCTGATGGGCCACAGTTCCGGCGCTTACAACGCGGCGATGCTGGCGCTGGATCCTGGCCTGCTGGGTGCGGTGGGCATGTCGCCAGAAGACCTCAGCGGCTGGATCGGACTGGCCGGACCGTATGATTTTCTGCCCATCCAGAATCCGCAGGTGCGTCCGGTATTCTTCTGGCCGGACTCACCGCCGCAATCGCAGCCGATCAACCATGTCAGGCAGGGCGAGCCTCCGGCGCTGCTGATCGCCGCGACCAAGGACAATCTGGTCAACCCGACGCGCAACACCGCAGGCCTGGCGCGCAAACTGCGCGAGGCCGGTGTGCCGGTGCAGGATCTGTACTACTCGCGCCCCAATCATGTGACGCTGGTGGCGAGTCTGTCGCGGCCGCTGCGGCACCTGGCGCCAGTGCTCGATCAGGTCGTCGGGTTCGTCAGACACACACCGGCTCAGTGAGCGGCGCCGCTGAACCAGCCGTCGTCGCGCCGCAGCCACAGGGCGAATACGCCGAGGGTCAGGCTGCGCAAGACCATGAACAGCAGAAACGTTATCCACAGGCCGTGATTGCCCAGCCCTTGTAGCGCCCAGGCAAACGGCAGCAGCAGGGCGACGGTCAGCAGCATGCCGTTGCGCATCTCTCGGGCGCGGGTGGCGCCGATGAACAGGCCGTCGAGCAAGTAGCTCCAGACCGCAATCAGCGGCAGTACCGCCAGATAGGGCAGGTAGATGAACGCGGTATCGCGCACGCTCTGGATGTCGGTCTGCATCTCGATGAACAAGTGTCCGCCCAACAGAAACAGCGCGGCAAAACCGACGCTGGCCAGCAACGACCAGCCGCCGGCCACCACCAGTGAACGGCGCAGGGCGAGCCGGTCGCGGGCGCCGATGGCGTGTCCGCACAACGCTTCGACGGCATGGGCCAGACCGTCCAGCGCATGCGCAGTCAACAGCAGGCCGTTGAGCAGCAGCGCATTCGCCGCCACCGTGGCATCGCCCAAGCGCGCGCCTTGCACGGTGATCAGGAAAAACACCGATTGCAGCGCCAGGCTGCGGATGAAAATGTCGCGGTTGACCGCCAGCAACGGGCGCCAGCTCCGCCACACCTTCAACGCGGCCCAGACGATGTGCCCGGGATAGGCGCGCAACGCGCCACGGGTCAGCCACAGGCCGAGCAGGGCGCCGCTCCACTCGGCTATCACCGAGGCCCGGGCGGAACCGACCACCCCCCATTCCAGGCCAATCACGAACCACAGATTGAGAGCGATGTTGATCAGGTTGGTGCTGAGCAGAATCGCCAGCGGCGCCCGGGCGTTCTGGGTGCCGAGAAACCAGCCGACCAGGGCGTAACTGGCAAGCGCTGCCGGCAGCCCGAATAACCGGGTGTGGAAGAACTCGCGGGTCAGTTGATCGAGTTCGGCCGACGGCTGCATGAAGTGCAGGGCCACGCCGCTCAACGGCACGCCGAGAGTGCCGAGCACGATTGCCAGTCCCAGCGCCAGCAGCAAACCCTGCAACAGAATCTGCCGCAACGCCGCGCCGTCGCTGCGCCCGGCGGCCTGAGCGGCAAACCCCGTAGTGCCCATGCGCAGAAAGCCCATGGCCCAGGCGAGAAACGTGTAGAGGCTGGCGCCGACCGCCACTGCGCCCAACTGATGGGCGTGGGGCAGGTGGCCGATTACGGTGCTGTCAACCAGCGCCACTAGCGGCACGGAAATATTGGAAAGAATCATCGGCGCGGCGAGCGCCCAGACCTTGCGGTGAGTCGGGCGGTCGCGCCAGTCGGCAATCAGGTTGGACATGCGGGCTCCTTGGGGGAGCGGGGATTGTAGCGATTCGTACGGCCTGCGATGCAACCAATGTGGGAGCGAGCCTGCTCGCGAAAGCGGTGTGTCATTCAGAACAGTTTTGACTGATCTGACGCCTTCGCGAGCAGGCTCGCTCCCACAAGGGCTAATGAATAATCCAGCTCAACAACCACAACCCCAACAGCAGCCAGATGATCCCGGCAATGATCGACGCATTCATGAACGCGCGAATCGCCGACCACAGCAGCATCAGGCCGACGATCAGCGCGAGGATGCTGATGATCGAAGTGTCCATGCCCAGCGTCTTCGCCAGGCCATCGACAAAATTGCCGCCGGCGTTGCTCAGAATGTTGAACAGGCCGCTGAGGCCGTCGACGATGAAACGGATGATCGAACCGAGTGCCTGGCCGAGCCATTCGAAAAAGCTTTCTACCTGCATGTGTGCATCCTGATGAAAGAGCTGAGCCTTGGGCCACCGCGCGGGTGGCCGAGTTCCCTGCAACTATAGAGGGTTTGCCTCAATCCTGTGTGGGAGCGAGCCATGGCCGCTTGCGTTCAGCCGACATCCCCCCGAAGCTATACGCCTTCAGGAGAGCCCGATGAACCTTGTTGAACTGACCGAACGCCTGCACGCCATTCGCGACCGCAATGACTGGCGGCAATTTCACAGCCCGAAAAACCTCGCCATGGCCGCCAGCGTCGAGATGTCCGAGTTGGTGGAGATTTTCCAGTGGCTGACCGAAGACCAGTCACGCCAGTTGCCGGCGGACAAACTGGCGCATGCCGGGCAGGAAGTCGGCGATATCGTCCTGTATCTGTTGCTGCTGTGCAGCGAGTTGGGGCTGGACATGAATGAAGTGGTGCGCAGCAAGCTCGCCGACAGCGAACGGCGGTTCAGCTGATGAGCGACCGGCATTTCGATCAGTTGGCGACCCGCTTCGCCGAAAAAATCTACGGTGGCGCCAAAGGCGCGATTCGTCTCGCGGTGTTGCAGGCCGACCTGGCCGAAGCATTGCCGGACCGACCGCTGCGCGTGCTGGACGTCGGTGGCGGTCTGGGCCACATGTCGCTGTGGCTGGCCGAACGCGGCCATGAAGTGACCTTCACCGAGCCGGCCGAACCGATGCTCGAAGGTGCCCGCCAGCGCTTCGCCGAAGCCGGGCAGAGCGCGACGTTCATTCAGGCACCGTGGCAGGAACTGCTCGGTCAGCTCACCGAACCCTACGATCTGGTGATCTGCCACGCGGTGCTCGAATGGTTGGCCGAGCCACACGCAATCCTGCCGGTGCTGCATCAACTGACCAAGCCCGGTGGCTGGCTGTCGCTGGCGTTCTACAACCGTGATGCGCTGATTTATCGCAATCTGCTCAAGGGCCATTTCAAGAAAATGCGCAAAAACACCATGGCCGGTGAAAAGCAGAGCCTGACCCCGCAGCAGCCGCTTGATCCGCGGGAGCTGGCAACGCAACTCGAAGGGTTGTGGCAGGTCGAAACCCAGAGCGGGATCCGGGTTTTCCACGACTACATGCCGGTGGAATTTCAGGCCCGCGCCGAACTCGTGGATTTGCTGGAGATGGAGCTCGCTCACCGTCGCCACCCAAGCTTCGCCGGGCTTGGGCGTTACTTGCACTGGATCTGCCGGCCGATCTGATCGGAGCACCACATGAAAGCTCAATCCGGTTTATTGCTGATCTGTCTGGGGTTGGCCGCCTGCCAAGGCAGCAACCCGTATGTCGCGCAGTCGCGGCCGTTGCCGCCGGCGCCGCCGCAAGCGGCCAACACCTTTGATCGCAGCGCCTACCCGGCGCCACCGCGTGATTACGGGCGCTATCGCAGTTGGGCCTGGCTCAACGGGCAATTGCCGCCGGGCACGGCCTGGGCCGACTCGGCGCAAGTGGCTGAAGCCGTCAGCAACGCGCTGGACCAACGCGGGTTGCGTCCGTTGCACGACAACCGTCCGGCCGACTTGCTGGTCAGCGCCAATCTGCGTCTGGAAACCCGCTTGCGTCAGGTGCAGGACGACTACGGCTACTACGGTGGGTACGGCGGCTATGATCGTTATAGTCGCGGTTACGGCATGTACAACACTGTGCCGATTGTTCGCACCTATCAGGAGCAGGTCGTGGTGGTGCAGGTCAATCTGTTCGACGCCGGCACCGGGCAACCGGTGTGGAGCGCCAGCGCCGAAACCGCCAATCAGGGCAGCCAACTGGTGCGCACCGACGCGATTCGCGAGGCTCTGGAAAAAGCCCTGTCGGCCTATCCGCCGAGCTAGACTTCAGGTGAGAACGCTTCGCAGGTTCAGGCCTTCAACCGGAGAACAACCATGTTCCGTCGTTTCGCTTTACTGGCCATGGCCGCGCTGCTCAGTGCCTGCGCCGCCAACCAGGTCAATCACGACTTTGACGCCAGCCGCGATTTCGCCGCCTATCGCAGCTGGAGCTGGAAAGAACCCGCGCTGCAATATCGCCCGGATGATCCACGGATCAAGAGCGACCTGACCGAGCAACGCATCCGCCAGGCCGTCAGCGATCAGCTCGACCAGCGCGGTCTGCGTCCCGCCGCGGCGGGGGCCAAAGGCGACCTGAGCGTGCAGACCTACCTGATTGTCGAGGATCGCCAGCAGCAAGTGACCACCAACTACGGCGGCGGTTGGGGTGGCCCGTGGAACGGGTATTGGGGCGCGCCGATGTACAACGAAACCCGCAACATCACCTACAAGGTGGCAACGATCCAGATCGACCTGCTCGACGGCAAGGACGGCAAACTGGTGTGGCGCGGCAGCGATGAACAGATGCTCAGCAGCACGCCCAATCCGCAGGATCGCAGCAACGCGGTGCGCGAAACGGTGGCCCGGATACTGGCCAACTATCCACCGCGCTAGTTCGCTGTAAAAAAAGGGAGCCCAAGAGGCTCCCATTTTTTTGCCCCACCACAAATCTCCCTGTGGGAGCGGGCTTGCTCGCGAAGACGGCGTGTCAGCCACATCCATGTGGAATGACACAGCGCATTCGCGAGAAGACGAGGTCTGCAGGGTTTTGTGCAGCACCAAATGGCGCGTTGCCATTAGCGCCGTCTACACTCAAATCCACCATCGGAGGTAGCGCTCGGCAACGCGCCGGCAAAGGAGTGCGCCATGTCGCCTCGTACGCAGTTCAACGGCCCGGCCCGGCAACGCGGGGCGATCGGGTTGATGGCGGCTGCCACCCTCAGTCTGGCGCTGGTGTTGATGCTGTTGGTGGTCGACACCGGTCGGTTGTACATGGAGCAGCGCAAGTTGCAGCGGGTGGTCGACAGTGCGGCGCTGGAAGCGGTCAGTCGCGGCGGCAATTGTCAGTCAGGCCTCAGTGCAGCCACTTATGCCGGGCAAAGCGCAGTGCGCAATGGCTACATCATCGATAGCAACAACACCCTCGCGACGACCTGCGGCAGTGTGCAGACCGCGGTCAGCGGGCTGCGCGCGTTTACCGTCGATGCCACCCGGTCGAGCGCGATCAAAGTGGTCGCCAGCCGCACGGTGACCACCAGTTTTGCCGGCGGCGTACAGGCCCTGTTCAGCGGCTCGACGGTCAGTCTGAACACCACACTCAACGCCTCAGCCGTCGCCGCGCAACCGACCCCGACGGTTGCGCAACTGAACATCCGCAGTACGCTGGCGAGCATCAACACCGCCCAGTCGAACATTCTCAATCCGCTGTTCTCCGGGCTGCTCGGCGGCAACGTCAACCTCACGGCACTGGGTTGGGACGGTCTGCTCAACACCGACATCAACCTGCTCAGTTACCTCAATCAACTGGCGATCAACCTCAACGTCGCCGCCGGCAACTACACGCAACTGCTCAACACCCAGGCCACGGTCACCCAACTGATTCAGGCGGCCGCGACGGTGGTGCAGCTCAATGGCGCGACCGCCACGGTGATTACTGCGCTGGGTCAGCTGCAGGTTGCGGCGATCAATGCTGCGCCGGTCAAACTCGGCGACATCCTGCAGTTGCAGACCGGCACCACCGCCGCCGGGCTGGATGCCAACCTGCAACTGCTGCAACTGATTCAGGGTGTGGTGCAACTGGCCAACAGCAAAAGCGCGGTGGCCGCGACCTTGCCGATCAGCGTGCTGGGGCTGGCGAATGTCACGGTGCGGGTCAAGGTGATCGAGCCGCCGCAGTTCTCGGCGATTGGTGATCCGGCGCGGGCCAAGGCCAACCCATTGGGGGCGGATCGGATTTATGTGCGCACGGCGCAGATTCGCACGATGCTCTCGGTGAATCTGCCGGTGTTGTCCGGGGTGGCCGGGCTGGCCAATGCGGTGTTGGGGCTGGTCGGCACACTGACCCCGACCCTCAATGCGCTGCTGAGTCTGAATCTGGTCGACACGCTCAACTCCGTGCTCTGTCTGCTGGGCGCCGGTTGCGAGCAACTCGATCCGAAACTGCTGCCGAGCCCGCAAATCGATATCGCGCTGGATGCCGGCGGCGCGAAAAGTTATGTCACGGACTACAGCTGTCCGACCGGCACTACCGGCACCAAAAGCCTGACAGCCCACACCGTCACGTCGATTGCAGACCTCAAACTTGGCAAGATTGATCCGACCAACGCCTTTTCATCGGCGGCCGAGCCTGTGGTCTCGCCTTTACCGCTGGTGGATCTGGGCATCGTGACCTGCCACAAGATTCTCGGCCTCGGCAGTTGCGACGCCGCGACCCGTGTTCAATACGGTGCCGGCGGCATCGCGATCAAACTCGACACCCCGGTCGCGCAAAATTCACAGGACCTGGTGTTTTCCAGTGGCACGCCGTTCGCGACTCCGCCCAACCTCAAATTGCCCTCCAGCGTGCAATCGGCGATTCCCACCAACAATATCGTCGGTAGCCTGAGCAACACCCTGGCGGGTATCAACCTGATCGTTTACCAACCGGTCGGCAGCAACCCGCTCGGTGCCATTGTCACCGGAGTGGCCTCGTTGATCAGTGATGTCAGCAGCCGTTTGTTGCCCGTGGTGACCAGCGTGCTCAGCCCATTGCTCGACCCCTTGCTCAACAACCTGCTGAAAAGCCTGGGCATCAACCTGATGGACGTCGACGTCGGCGCCAACATGACCTGCGGCCAGACCGGCAAGGCCTATCTGGTGATTTAGGCGTCCGGGGCAATCGGCAACTCGATGCAGAAACGTGCACCCTCCGGCGAGTTGCGCACGCTCAAATGACCACCCATGTTTTCGATGATGCCGTAGCTCACCGACAGCCCCAGCCCGGTGCCGACGCCCACCGGTTTGGTGGTGAAGAACGGTTCGAAAATCCGCTCCAGCAAGCGCGGGTCGATGCCGCCGCCGTTGTCCTCGACCCACAGTCGCACCTTATGCTCATCGCGCTCGGCATAAATCGAGATCCATGGCTTGAACGATGAGTCTTTCTCGCGTTTGCCGAGCAGCGCATCGCGGGCGTTGACCATCAGGTTGATCAGCACCTGCTCCAACTGATCGACGTAACCGCGCACCTGCACGCTGAAAGCGGTTTCGCTGATCCGCAGGTCGACGCCTTTGCCGCGCATGCCTTCGGCCAGCAACGACAAGGTGCCTTCGATGGCCGAGGCCGGGTTGAACAGTTGTTGCTCGATCTCCGAACGACGGCCGAACACGCGCATGTGATCGACCACTTTCGCGGCGCGCTGCACCTGGGCGTCGATGCGATTGAGTTTGTCGGTCAGATAGTCGATCTGCACATCACCGTTACCCAGGCGCTTGAGCACGTTGACGATGGCCATGCGCATCACGTTCAGCGGCTGATTGATTTCGTGGGCCAGACCAGTGGCCATTTCGCCGAGGGTAGCCATTTTTGCGCTTTGCGTGAGTTGCTGCTGCGAGCGTCGCACCTCGGTGTTATCGCGGCCCACGGCCTGCACTTCAAGCAGGCGCTCGTGTTCATCGAACACCCCGCGATCGGACCACACCCACCATGCATGTTCGCGCCCCGGTAATTGCAGGCTGATTTCGGCAGTGCTCACTGGTAGCTCCGGGGTCAGCAGTGCCAGACGCTGGACGAAGGCGGCGCGTTGTTCGTCGGACATCCAACTGCCCAGATCGACCCCCGGCAATTGCTCCGGGGTGCATTCCAGGTAGGTCGCCAGCGGCCGGTTGCCGAAGGTCAGGGTCAGGTCCGGGCGATAACGGCAGATCATCGCCGGAGAGTCTTCCACCAGAATCCGGTAACGCTCTTCGCTGTGTCTGACCTGTTCGGCGGCGAGGGTCGCTTCGGTGACGTCCAGCCACAGCCCGACGGCTTCGACCGGCAGACCAAGATCATTGCGCAGCAGTTTGGCTTCGTCGAGCAGCCAGTGGTAGTCGCCGCGTGCGTCGCGCAAGCGAAAACGCGCGCGCGCCGAGCCTTCGCGCAACAGTTGCCGGGTGCGAGCGAAATACAGCTCGCGGTCTTCGGGGTGAATCAGTTGCACCCAGTCGGCGGCGCAGCCCTCGGCCGGCGTCCAGCCCAGCAGCGGCTGCAGGCTGGCGCTGAAGAAGTCGGGAAGCAGCGCACCCTCGACGTAGCGCTGCACATAAATCACCGCCGGCGAACTGGCGATCAGGTTATCCAGCCGCGCATGGGCGGCTTCGGCGCGTTGCTGCTGGTTTTGGATGTCGCTGATGTCGAGCATGAATCCCACCAGCCGCCGCTGTTCACCGCTGCCGGCGACCTGGCCCTGAACGCGATACCACAGGGGCGTTTGTCCGGGGCCGCTGCGGTGCAGGCGCACGCACAGGGTCAGGGGCTCGCCGTGCAATTGCAGGGCATGCAGACGACTGCGCAGTTCTTCGCGGTCGGCCGGATGAATCAGTGCCAGCCAGTCTTGCACTGGCATGCGCGCACTGTCCGCCGACAATACGTTGAGCAGCGACGGGGCCAGCAGCACCTCGTCACCGAGCATTTCCCACCAACCGGTGCCAAGCAGGGTCTGCAGCGATTCGAGGCGTTCGGTGTAGTGATGATGTTGCTGTTCTCGCAGGCGGCTGAGTAACGGGCCGGCCAGTGCGCTGGTCAGGGCCATCCAGTCGCGGTCGTTCAGGTGCGGGGCGGCAACGTCCACGTTGTAGAAGCCGCAGAGCAGCCACGCGACCACCCCACGATCATCGCTGTAGGGCACGGCGAAACCATCGGCGTTGCCAAACGTGGCCTCCACCCGCGCGTGTTCGTACAAACCATGATGGGCGCCAAGGCGTTGCGGCGCGCTGCCGTTGAGGCTGTCGAGCGGCGTGCCCAGACGCTGGCCATACTGCCACAGCAGCGGCGCGTCGTGGGCGCGATATTGCTCGTAGATCTGCCAGCCCTGTGCCTGTTCGTCGAGCAGGGCGATGGCCAGACACGGGATATGCCAGCGCTGGGCGATGGCCTGCAATTGCTCGCTGAGCACCATCGGCAAACGCGTCAGGTTGCAGACGCGCAGGTGTTCGCTGATCTGCCCGGCGAGGGCCTGACAGGTTTCACGATTGCGCGACTGCTGGCGCTCCAGCAGCAGGTCGCCGATGTCCATCAGTTGCAGCATCCAGCCCTCGGCCGAAGGCTGCACCCAACCGCGCAGGTGCAGGGTCTGATCGCTGAGGCCGGGAAAATCCAGATCGAGTATTTGCCCTTGCCAGTCCTGCGGGCGGCCTTCAATTGCCAACGTACTGTGCGCGAGTAAATAAGCCGACAACGGCAGCGGCGAGTCGTGGGGTGGCTGTTGCGCGAGCGCGAGTTGGTGGCGCAACGGCCCGGCGATCTGCAATACGCCGCCGTCGTGGTTCAGTTGCAGGTGCAGGCCCAGCGGCGGTGCGCCGAGATGATCGGGCAGTTCGTTGGCCGGCGGTGGCGCGCGCTTGAGCAGGCGCCCGAACAGATTGTCGCCGGCGGTCAAAATTTCAGGCTCGACGCGGCGGAGAGGGTGGCGGGCAGACTCGGCACTGCACCCACGCCCGGCAGCACCAGAAATGGAATGACCTGATTGAGCTTGCTGGTGGGGTAATCGACTCTGACCGTCAGCGTACCTTGAGTGGCGTCATACACCGCCGAGGTATCGACGCCGACCACCAGGTTCAGCGCGGATGGCACCCACTGCAACTGTTGGGTCAACGCTGTGTTGGCAGTGCTCACCACCACCGAGGCATAACCGGGGGTATTCGGATCCACCGCGACGCTGCGGCGCACGGCTTCGGACGTCGCCTCGTTGAAGCTCTGCATCAATAGAAACGGCAGGCTGTAACTGACCAGCGCGTAGAACACGGCAAAAAAAATCACGAATACCAAGGCGAATTCGATCGCCACTGCGCCTGCCTGTGATTTTGCGAAGCCGGTTTTCATGAGTGCGTCTACCCTGACTTTCACTGCGTAGTATCAGCATAGAATCATTCAGCAAAATCGGATGGATTTAACCGGATGCAGAGTTTAGTTCTCCTGATCTGGCTGGCCCTGTGCGCCGCCCAGGATGCCCGGCAACGGCGTATCGCCAATGTGCTGACGTTCGGTGCAGGAGCGCTGGCGCTGATCCATTTGCTGGCGACTGGCACGACCTGGTTCGGAGCCGATGCGCAGCAGGGATGGTGGGCCGCCGCGATCGCCCTGATGTTGACCGTTCCTGGGTATTTCATGGGCCGGATGGGCGCAGGCGATGTGAAATTAATGACAGCCATGGGCCTTGCGACGAACGGTTTATTCATTCTTTGTGCGTTTATCGGCGCTGGTATCGCCAGTTTACTCTGGCTGCTGGTCGCGCCAAGAGTCTGGCTTCATATGAGTCAATGGCTTAGAGAACGTCTTCGATATTTAGAGCCAGGAGCGTCAAAGAAGCTGCCATTTGCACCGTTCGTGCTGGCAGGTGTACTGGCTTCGATACATTGGATCCATTAGTCGCCAGATGCCACTAGTCCTATGTACATAGTCGGAAAGTGCGTCTACTTTCAAATGAAGTCGTTACATCGCCAAAGTGCAGAAAAAGTCAGCTTTGGCCCGAGCAATGGAGTGGTTCGTGAACAAGCTTACGTCGGCGGTAAAAGTGCTCGTGGTCGATGATCAGCCGTTGATTGTCGAAGAGTTGTGCGAGTTTCTCGAAAGCAGCGGTTACCGCTGTGTGCCGTGTGAATCCAGCACGCAGGCGATCGAACGGTTCAGCGAAGACGCGGAAATCGGTCTGGTGCTGAGCGATCTGCATATGCCGGACATGGATGGCATTCAGTTGGTGCAGGAGCTGCAACGCATCAGCGGCAAACACCGGGTGTTCGAAGCGATCATGCTCACGGGGCGCGCCGACAAACAGGACGTGATCAAGGCCCTGCGTGCCGGGATTGCCGACTACTACCAGAAGCCGATCCAGCTGGATGAACTGCTCGAAGGCGTGAAGCGTCAGGAAGCGGCCCTGCAAGAGCGGCACAAGAATGTCCAGTTGGGGCACCTGAACCAGAAGCTGCAGTTTCTCTCGGAATCCATCGATGATCTCTACCAGGACCTGGACAAGGTTCGGCGCAATCCGGCGGCGGTGGTCAAAGACATGCTCGGCGGCGACGGCGCCGAAGCCGAGCAGGAGATCCCGGCGATCTTCAATCAGCTGTCGCCACGGCAACTGGATGTGGCGCGGCTGGTGGGCAAAGGGCAGACCAACTATCAGATCGCCTGCGAGTTGGGCATCACCGAAAACACCGTGAAACTGTATGTCTCGCAGGTCTTGCGCCTGACCCATATGCACAACCGCACCCAGTTGGCATTGGCGCTATCACCGAGTGCTTCGGCCGCCCGTCAGCGTGTGACAGCACACTGATCTTGATTGCCTGTTCCTCGCGGGCAGGCAGTCAATTCTTCCAAAACACCCTGAGTGAATTACCCGGCCTGCGTCTTCGGTTTGGGGAACAGATTGTCCAGGGTTTCCAGCAGGCGCACGTGGTAGATCGGCTTGCGAAACAGGTCCAGCACCTGCAGGCGCAGCATGTCGCTGACGTCTTCCATGTCGGCATGTCCGGAGGTCACGATCACCGGCAGATGCTGGCGTGAGGTGTGCTCGCGCAGACGCTTGATCAGCGACATGCCGGACTCTTCCGGCATCCGCAGATCGGTAATCACCAGGGCGATATCCGGAAAGCGGGTGAGGTGATGCAGGGCGAGTTTCACCGAGGTGGCGGTGTGACAGACAAAGCCCTCGCCCTCCAGTAACTCGGCCAGCTCAAGCAAGGCGTCCTCTTCGTCGTCAACCAGAAGCAACTGTTGGCGGGGGAGCGAGGAGGCAGTCATGGGCAGTCCCTGAAAAGCTGGAAGTGAGATCGAGTGTAGCGCGACATTCGCCGGACGCGACTCACATCAGGGGGTTTGTACCGGAGCGGTTTGTGCAGTGCCGCCAAGGGATACCAGCACGCTGTTGAAAATCGCCAGCACCTTGGCACCAACCGGTGTCACGAACACCACGACCACTACCGCCACCATTGCCACCACAATCGCGTACTCGATGGCCGACGCGCCTTCAGTACTGGTCAGAAAGGCCCGCGCACGCATCAACAGATATTCAACCACCATGAGCATTCTCCTTTGCGTCAGCCCTTGGCCACACGCTGGAAATTCACTTGCCTCGTCAACGCCCGGACGCGCGATTGCTCACTCGCGCGGGCATTGAAAGGGGGCGAGCGGGGGGGATCAAGGCGTAGGCCGGACCTGCGCCGTTCCGCCGAGACTGGTCAGAACTGAGTTGAAAATCGCCAGTACCTTGTTGCCGACAGGTGTCACGAACACCACGACGACCACGGCTACCATTGCCACCACGATTGCGTACTCGATTGCCGACGCCCCTTCCTCGCTTTTGAGAAACAGACGGGCCCTGGCTAGCAGATATTCGAGAATCATACGTCCACTCCTTTGCGCCTCTGGCGCCGATCCAACGCTACAGCGGCATGCTTTCACCGTGCTATCAGAGCATTGTCAACAAACCCCTGCTCAACAACTGTAAGAACGGATTAATCACAAAGGATTAACCAGAACGTTAGTCGAGCCAAACCCTACAGTTAATTGGCCAGGACTCATACTTTAGTGAGTTATTTTCCTGTCAGAAATGGCGTTTTGGCTCGGATCAGCTAGCTTGGAAATAGCGAAATCGTTGCATGTTCATAGCTGCCTGATCGCGAAAAATTCTCTCGGCAGGAAGTACAGGCTGTCGGTGCAGTGAGGAAAGGGAGAGCCGTCATGAACAGTCGCGTCACCATGGGTCTTGCAGCCGTTCTGTTGCTGGGGGCAATCGTCGTCGGCTACTGGGGCCTGATGCTCAGTCGGCAACCGGCTCCCGTTGCCCAAGTGCCTGCCGCCCCGGCAGTCGCCATGGAAAAAACCCTGGCCGCCGCCGAAGATCAGACCCGCCAGCCAGTGGTCGTGCTGTTGCACGATGTGCCGCCGTTCACGCCGCTCACGGCTGCCGATGTGGCGGTGGAGAAACTGCGCAGTGCGCCAGCCGGCAGCCTTTCCAGTGTCGAGCAAGCGGTGGGTCGCACGCCGTGGCGGCACTTGAGCGCAGGCACCTGGCTCAACGACGAAAGCTTTCAGGCCGGTGGCTCACTGGCGCGGATGATTCACAGTGATGAGCGCGCGCTCACCGTGGCCGTGGATGAAGTGATCGGCGCCGCCGGGCAACTGATTCCCGGCGACTACGTCGATGTGCTGCTCTACCTGCGTCAGGACGCGAGCAATCTGCAGCAGTCGGCGCAGATCGTGGTGCCGGCCATGCGCGTACTCGGTGTCGGTGAGCAATACGGCCTGACCAACGACGGCCAACCCGCCACCCCGGCCTTGAGCGCCGACGAAAAACTCAAACAGGATCAACGCCGGATCGCTGCACGCACCGTGGTGCTGGCGGTGCCCGAACAATTGCTCAGCCGGATGATGCTCGCCACTCAGGTCGGCACGTTGCGCCTGGCCGTGCGCAGCAGCGAAGAACAGCGTCTGGCCAGGTACTGGGCCGGTGAAACCCAGTCACCGGCGCATGTGGATAACGCCAACAGCCAGCTCTTCCAGTTCACCCAACTGGCCCTCGGTGCCGCGCCAAAAGCGCCGGCCGCTGGCGGCCATGGCGGTGCGCGGCCGATGGAAGTGATCCGCGGCAATCAGCTTTCCCAACAAGCCCCATGACTGAGCAAGGATCCACGTGCATGCAGAGTCGATTCAGGCCGCTATTAACACCTGTCGTCCGGGCCTTGATACTGATGGGACTGTCGATCAACGCCGCCGTCGCGGCCACCGGCAATTGCTCGGCACTCGGCCGTATGCCGCCGGTGATCGAGATCGGCGAAGGCTTCCAGCAGGACATCCAGTCGCCCGTGGCAATCACCCGCGTGGCTATCGGCGACCCGAAGATCGCTGATGTGCACGACACCGGCAGCGCCTCGTTTCTACTCACCGGCGTGGCCCCCGGCGCCACCAGCCTGATGGTCTGGACGTCGTGCTCCAGTGAGCCGCGCCAGAGCATGGTGTTCGTCAAGGGCAGTGCCACTGCCGCACTGACCAGCGCCAGCAGAATGCCTTCCGATGATCCGACGCTGCCCTCGCAAGTGCAGACCGACATTCGTTTCGTCGAAGTCAGCCGCACCAAACTCAAGGAAGCCACCGCTTCGCTAATCGGTACACGGGGCAATTTCCTGTTTGGTTCGCCCGGTACGTTGCCACCGATCGACGGCGTGCCGACGCCGAGGCTACCGGTGGATAACGGCCTGTTCAATTTCTCGTGGATCGGCGGCAAGACCATGGCGATCATCAACGCGCTGGAAACCAGCGGTTTCGCCTACACCCTCGCACGCCCCAGCCTGGTGGCGTTGAGCGGGCAGAGCGCAAGCTTTCTGGCCGGTGGTGAAATCCCGATTCCGGTGCCCAGCGCCGGCAGCGACAACGTGTCGATCGAGTACAAGGAGTTCGGTATCCGCCTGACCCTGACCCCGACCGTCATCAGCCACGACCGCATCGCGCTGAAAGTCGCACCGGAAGTCAGCGAACTGGATTTGAGCAACGCCGTGCAGATCGCCGGCACCACCGTGCCGGCCCTGACCATCCGCCGTACCGACACCAGCGTCTCGCTGGCCGATGGCGAAAGCTTCGTGATCAGCGGCCTGATCAGCACCACCAACAGTTCGCAGGTGAACAAGTTTCCGGGGCTGGGCGATATCCCGGTGCTCGGCGCCTTTTTCAAAGGCTCGCAGATCAGACGCGAAGAGCGCGAACTGCTGATGATTGTCACCCCGCACCTGGTGCAGCCTCTGGCGGCGGACGCGCAACTGCCATCGCTGCCGGGGGAAAAACTGCGCAACTACGATCCGAATTTCTACCGCATGTTCTTCCTCGAAAACGGCAACTTCGACAAACGCAGTGGGCTGTCCCAATGAACCAGAACCTCAGCCAGACTTTTCTGGCGATCACCCGTAACAGCACCGATCTGGAGTGGCTGCAAGGCGCACTCGCGCCGCTGGGCCAAGTGGTGAGCGCCGGGGCCGGGAGCCTGGACGAGTTGCTGGCGCTGGTCGATGTCACCTTCGCCAGCCTGGTGTTCGTCGGCCTCGATCGCGACCATGTGGTGGCGCAGAGTGCGTTGATCGAAGGCGCGCTGGAAGCCAAGCCGATGCTTGCCATCGTTGCGCTCGGCGACGGCATGGACAACCAACTGGTGCTCAACGCCATGCGTGCCGGCGCCCGGGATTTCGTCGCCTACGGTTCGCGGGCCAGTGAAGTCGCCGGGCTGGTACGGCGCTTGAACAAGCGCCTGCCACCGGTGGCGGCCAACACGCATCTTGGCGGCCTCACGGTGTTGTACGGTACGCAGAGCTATTGCGATGGCGCGCTGCTTGCCAACCATATGGCGCAGGTGGTGCAAAAGAGCGGACAACAGACCCTGCTGCTGGATCTGGGGCTGCCGCGCGGCGACAGCCTGGCGTTGCTCGGGCTCGAGAGTTCGTTCCACTTCGGCGATGCCTTGCGTCACTTGCGCAGGCTCGACGCGACCCTGATCGACAGTGCCTTTACCAGCGCTGAAGCGGGGCTGCGGATTCTGGCGTATGCCAGCAGCGACGAGCCGCTGGAAAACACCAGTGCCGCCGAGCTGTACATGTTGCTCAGCGCTTTGCGCCAACACTTTCAGCACATCGTCGTGAACCTTACCGGGCAATCTGACAGTGAAGCCTTGCGCACGTTTGTCAGCCACTGCGACAAGCTGATCTGGTACACCGATCAGAACGTGCTCAATTGCCGGCGCAACCTCGCTGTACTCAACTTGTGGCGCGAGAAGGGCATGAAGCTCGACCACGCACGTTTGCTGGTGGACGGCTATCTGGGCAGCGTGGCCCCGGATGCTGAAACCCTGGGCAAAACCTTCAACCTCGAAGTGATCGCGGTATTGGCGGCCAATGCCGAAGTGCGCCTGAACGCCAAGAATCAGGGCGTCAGCCTGTTCGAACTGGCCCCGCGGGAAAAACTCACGCAAAGCCTGCGTGCTCTCGGTGAGCGTCTGGCCAGGCGCTCCGAAGGCCTGGCCAAACCCAAAGTCACCTGGTTCGATCGCTTGCGAGGCACCTCATGAGCGCGGAAAAACTGTTCGGCGCGGTGCAGCGCGGCGCGACCGGCAATACCGATCACGAAGGCCTGAAACTGGTCCTGCACCGCTACATCATCGACGCCATCGAAGAGTCGGGGAAAAACCTGCTGGAGGGCTCGCGCCAATTGCTGGCGCAGTTTGTCACCGACAAGGTCGCCGAATACATCGCCCGTCTGCACCTGGCGATTTCCCGTTACGAGATGGAGCGCCTGGCCGAGGAAATCGTCGACGAACTCACCGGTTTCGGTCCGTTGGAAGTGCTGCTGCGCGATCCGTCGGTGACCGAGATTCTGGTCAACGGCCCGCACCGGGTATTCATCGAACGCGATGGCGTGCTGCATCAAAGTGACCTGCGTTTTATCGACGCGCACCACGTCGAGCGGGTCATGCAACGGATTCTCGCGCCACTCGGACGGCGCCTCGACGAGTCTTCACCGATGGTCGATGCACGGCTGCCGGACGGCAGCCGGGTCAACGCGATCATCCCGCCGATCGCGCTCGACGGCCCCTGCCTGTCGATTCGAAAGTTTCGCAAGGACATGCTCAAGAGTAGCGACCTGATGGCGATGCAGACCATCGATCTGGCGATTTTCGAGTTCCTCCAGGAGGCGGTCGGCAAGCGTTGTAACGTGCTGATCAGCGGCGGTACCGGCACCGGCAAAACCACGCTGCTGAACATCCTCAGCCAATTGATCAACCCCCACGAACGTCTGGTGACCATCGAAGACGTCGCCGAATTGCAGCTCGGCCACCCGCACGTTGTGCGCCTGGAAACCCGTCCGCCGAATGCCGAGGGCCACGGCGAAGTCAAGGCCAGCGACCTGATCCGCAACGCCCTGCGCATGCGCCCCGACCGGATCATCCTTGGCGAGATTCGTGGAGTCGAGGTGGTCGATGTGCTGACCGCGATGAACACCGGTCACGACGGCTCGATGAGCACCGTACACGCCAACAATGCCCAGGATGCGTTGCTGCGGTTGGAGACGCTGGTGGGGCTGACCGGTCGCTCGATCGCCGAGCGCACCTTGCGCCAGATGATCTGCGCCGCCCTCGATGTGATCATCCAGCTGACTCGCATGCCCGACGGCCGCCGCTGTGTCAGCGAGGTGGTGGAAGTGGTCGGCATCCGTGAAGACGTCTACGTCACCAACACCTTGTTTCGCCTTGATCGGCGCACTGGTTTCGGCTTCCTGCGCGAAGCGGTCAATCCGGCGGGCGACAAGTTGCGCCACGAGACCCACCTGGGCTGACCGCATGGGACTTGCATCATGATCGGACCGGCCATTCTCATCCTTCTGTGTCTGATCCTGCTCGGGCTATCGATCTGGCTGTTCGTGCACGGTATCCACAAGACCAGCAACGAACGGGTTCTCAATCGTCTCGCGGCGGGGCAGCCGCAACTGGCCGCGCAGAAGCCGACCTGGGTCGGGCTTGAACGGATGTTTTTGCGCGCCGGGCTTGGCCGTCCCAGCGAGCGTTTCGGGCTGTGGATGACCCTGTGGGGCGTGGCGATTGTCCTGGGTTATCTATTGGCGGACTGGATCGGTTTGCTGGCGATGCTGTTGGCGCCGCCGCTGATCCTGCGCCTGTACATTTCCTGGCTGTACCACCGGCGGATCAAACGCATGATCGAGCAGTTGCCGCAGATGCTCGACTACACCGTACGCAGTCTCAAGTCCGGCCGCACCTTGAGCGACGCCGTCATGGGCGGCATCGAATCGAGCGAGGATCCGCTGAAAAAAGCCATGGGCCGGGTGCAGCGCAACGTGCAGCTGGGGGTCAATCTGCCGGATGCGGTCAGCGATTTCGCCGAACTCTACGAACAGGACGAACTGCGCATGTTTGCCCTCGGCCTCAAGGTCAATCATCGCTACGGCGGCAATGCCAGCGAGCTGTTGGAGAACCTGATCAAGCTGATCCGCGAACGTGACCAGGGCGCCCGGCAACTGCGCGCACTGACTGGCGAAACACGCATGACCGCGTTGGTGCTGGGTTCGCTGCCGGTGATTCTAGTGAGCTACTTCATGCTGACCAACCCCGGCTACATGCTCGGCATGTGGCACGACTCCGGTGGTCGGACCATGTTGATCATCGCCGTGGTGTTGCAAGTGACCGGTTGCCTGGCGCTGTGGCGCATGTTGCGGAGTATTTGAAATGGTCTATCTCGCCGCTCTGATGCTGCTGCTCGGCGCGCTGTTGCTGGTGGTCAATCACCTGCTGACCGAGCGCCGCCGGGTGCGCCAGGTCAACCAGCGTTTGCAGGGGCATCTGGTGCGCGAGAACCGTTTCGGTAACTGGCTGCGGGCTCTGGGTAACAGCAGGTTCGGTCAGCGCTCGGTGAGCATCGACAGCGAAACCCAGACCCTGCTCAGTCGCCTCGGCTGGCGCCGCGCCAGTGAGCGCTCGCTGTTCGCCGCCTGCCAGATCGGCACGCCGCTGCTGGTTTTGGGGCTGGCGATATTTCTGCAGGAAGTGTTTTTTCCGCACGCCGCCAACCGCTGGATCGTGCCGATGCTCGCCACCGGCGCCGGTTACCTGTTACCCAAGCGGCTGCTGGCTTACGCCGCCGGGCGTCGGCAGAAAACCATCGCCGTGGAAATCTCCACGTTCATTCCGCTGCTGCGCATCCTCTTCGAGTCGGGCATGGCGGTTGAACAAGCCTTGCGCGTGCTCAGCACCGAAGGGCAGAAACTGCTGCCGGAACTGACCCGCGAACTGCGCCTGATTCTGGCCCGGGTCGACTCGGGACTGGAGCTGGGACAGGAGTTGAACAAGACCTCGGTGATGCTGGCGGTCGATGAGTTCACCGACACCTGCGTGATCCTGCAGCAACTGATTCAGCAGGGTGGCGGGGCAATGAAATCGCTGCTGGCGCTCAAACAATTACTCGACGACCGCCGCCTCACCCGACTGCAGGAATACATCTCGAAGATGTCGGCGAAGATGTCGGTGGTGATGATGCTGTTTCTGTTTCCTGCCTTGCTGATCGTACTGGCCGGCCCGGGGTTCACCGCGATTACCCGGGCGTTTGCAAACTGACGTTGGCTCATGGAGAGCGTTTGATGAAAGCACTGATTGTCGTGGCAAGTCTGTTGTTGCTCGGTGGTTGCGCCACCGACGGCCAGGCGCCGTGGTCGGCGATGCTCGCACCGACCAGTTGCAGCAAGCTCGATTCCGAACAGGAACTGGCGTTGAACCTGGCGGACGATCTGGCCAACGACGGCAAACTGCACGCCAGCCTGGCCAACCTGCAAAGCCTGCCCGACAAACTGGTCGAGGTACGCCTGCGCAAGGCCAGGGTGTATCGCTTGCTCGGGCGCAATGAAGCCGAGCCGCTGTATCGCGGGCTACTCGGTACTTGCCTCACGGCGGACGCCGAACACGGCCTGGGGCAGATCTATGCCGCCCGTGGCGACAACGGCCAGGCCCAGGCACACTTGCAGCGTGCGGTACGTCTGGCGCCGACCAATGAAAAAATCCGCAACGACCTCGGCGTGGTCTATCTCAACCAGTTGCGTCTTGAAGACGCGCGCTTCGAGTTTCTGACCGCTATTGAACTCAAGCAGAACGATCAACTGGCCACGCTGAATCTGGTGAGCTTGTTGCTGTACCAGAACAACTGGCAGCAAGCTGCCGAAATCGTCAGCCGCGCGCACCTGACGCCGGAGCAGTTCGCCGACGCCCAGGCCCGCGCGGAAAAACTCAAGGTGCCGGCCAAGGCCCCGACCGCGGTTGGTAATCAAGTAGCGGTGGTGGCTGACCCACAACCGTCGACGCTCAAGTGACACTCCGGGAGATGACCATGAACACCTTGCACAGTGTTTATTGCCTGGCCCTGCTCAGCCTGCCGTTCGCCGCCCAGGCGATCGACGCCGGCCCGGCCTCGGCGCAGCAACAGGAAACCGAAGGCTGGCTGGTGCTGCAAAGTCGCAACCAGGCAGCCTCGCCCAAGCCGCAAACCGCCACGGCGGCGGAGCGGGAGCTGGCGCTGCAACGCTGGTTGAAGAAATACAAATACGAGATTCCGGATTTTTACGACCCGGATGCGGGCGGCAAGATCGAGACCAAGAACTAGGTTGATCGCAACGCTCAAGCGCGCAGGAGATGCGGCCTGAGCGGATACTGGATGGATTGTCTTGAAAATTGACGCCATCACTTTGACTTTTATTTGGTGTCAAAATGATGGCTCGTGTACATTCCCCGCGCCCGAACCAGGACGACCTGGTGGGACGGTAGGGATGCCTGAATCATGTAACGAACCCTGCTGAAACTGTTTCTCATGTTTTGGAAGGGAATCTCGCGTGACTATCGTTTGCCTGCGCCGCTCTGCCCTGGCGCTCTCCATCTCCGCCGCCGCCGCTTTGCACACCTCTATGGCTATCGCCGCCGGCGCGAGCCTGAACCACGACCTGAGTGGCGGCCCGCTGACCAGTAACCTGCAGAACTGGGGGCTGATCACTCTGAGCGGTAACGGCAATATCGCTCCCGTTTCCCAGGTGAGTACGACCTACGGCGCACAGCTCTCGGGAGTAACGGCGGATCAACTGCGCAATATCGGCAATATCCGGATTGACGGCGCCAGGTTCGGCACCGGGATCAGTCTGGGGACCGCTGGAGTGGTGCCGACCAAAATCGCCGGCGCGCTGCTCAACGAAGGCTCTATTTCAGTTCACGGTCTGGCCGACGCTGGCACCTCCAGCGGTATTTCCGATCTCGGCAGCACGCTGGGCGATTCGTTGGTCAACAGTGGCAGCATCGACGTCAGCGGCCAGACCTCCAGTGGCCTGTTGCTGGTGCATACCAACATGACCGGGCTCAGCAACCGAGGCACCATCACCGCTAGCGGCACCGACGCATTGGGCGTATTGCTCGATGGCGCGACGCTGAGCCAGTCGGTCAACAACACCGGGACTATCCGTGCGACCGGTGCCAATGCCGAGGCGGTAGTGTTCGAGGGCGTCAAGTTCAGCGGCGCAGCGGGTTCCGGCTCCACCAGGCTGTGGAACGGCGGAACCATCTCCGGCGAGGACATCGGTGTGCATGTCAGCGGCCAGGCCAGTGGCGCCCTGCCTTTCGGCATCTATCAAATGAACGGGTTGATCGAGGGCGGCAAGGCGGCGATCCAGGTCGATGACGGCACGAGCTACTTTTATTTCTATGGCGGCGCGGTGAAGGGTGACCTGCTCGGCCTGTCTGGAGTACTGGTCGACGGTGATGCGACTTTCGACGGTTCGACCATCCGCTCCGGCTACGTCACCATCGAAGAGGGCACGCTGACCCTGATGAAGCCGCACACCACCTTCATCGGCGACTTCGATATGGAGGAGTCGAACTCGGTGCTGGAGATGTACCTGGGCAATGACACCAACCCGGCGCTGCCTGTGCTGAAAGTCACCGGCACCACCGATATCGCTCCGGGCGCGCAACTGCGTCTGCTGGCGCGCTCCAGTGATTTTCGCGTGAGCCCCGGTGGAACGCGTTACACCCTGATCAGCTCGGGGAATCTGGTCGGTGGCAACAACCTGGCCGTGACCTCGACCTCCGCGCTGCTGGATGTAAAGAGTTTCGGTGTGGTCGGCAATGACATCACCAGTGTGGTGACGACCAAGTCGAGCGAGGTGCTGGCCGAGAACACCCTGGCAGTCGGCGGCAGTGATAACGCGGCGACGGCGGTCGGGCATGTGCCAGGACTGCTGGCACGCCTCGATGAACAGGATCCGGTGTTCCAGGCATTCGCCAACGCTGGCACCGATGCCGAACTGGCGCGCCTGAGTGAAACCCTCAGCCCGGATGTCAGCCGTGGTGTACTGCACGCGGCGACCAACAGTCAGACGCTGGTCTCGGGCGTGATCAATGATCGCTCCAGTCGCGCACGCTCAGCCACCGGCGCCCCGGAAAAAGGCGTATGGCTGCAAGCCTTGAGCAGCGATGCCAATCAGGACGAGCGTCGCGGTGTCGCCGGTTATGACGCCGACAGCCACGGGATCGCGGTCGGTGCCGATGGTCAGTTGAATGCCGATACCACATTGGGTCTGGCCTACAGCTACCTCGATACCGATGTGAAATCCGACCTCGGCAACAAGACCAAGGTCACTGGGCATGCGCTGACGCTGTACAGCAACTGGGTGCATGACAACTGGTTCGTCGACTCGTCGCTGATGTACGGCTGGAACGATAACGAATCCAAACGTTATATCGCTGGCACTCAGGCCAAGGCTGATTACGACAGTGATGTATTCGGCGTGAGCGCACTGGCCGGGTACAGCCTGCGGCTGATGCCTGATGTGGTGCTGGAGCCTCAGGTCGGCGCGCGCTATGCCAACGTGGGCATGGATGCGTATCGCGAGAAGGGCAGCTCGGCGTCGCTGAATGTCGGCAGTCAGCGTTATGAAGTCGGTGAGATGGGCGTCGGTGCACGTCTGGCGGCGGCATTCGATGTCGGCAGCGGCAGCCTGGAACCGGAAGCGAAGCTGATGGCCTGGCATGACTTCATCGGTGACAAGGTCAGCACCACATCGGCCTTCGTGCTGGGGGGCGAGTCGTCCGTCAGCCGCGGTACCACTCCGGTGCGTGACAGCTATGAACTGGGCCTGGGCGCCAACTACCGGATGGGCGCGTGGAGCGTCGGCGGCTCTTACAACTATCTGACCTCCAGCGGTTTCGACTCCGACAGCTTTACTGCGAAGGTGCGTTACGCGTTCTGATCCACATCGCATAAAACCTGTGGGAGCGAGCTTGCTCGCGAAGGCGTAGTGTCAGTCGGCAAAAATGCTGACTGATCCACCGCTTTCGCGAGCAAGCCCGCTCCCACAGGGATGTGCGCTGCAATGTGAGAGCAAGCGGTCTGCCTGCTCAGTTGATTGATCTGACACCCTACAGTTGATAGCTGAAACTGATGCTGTAACGCGCCCGACGATTGAACGTATCCAGCGCTTCATCGGACATCGGCTTGGCGGCCTCCAACGCAATGTTGTAGTACTTGGCATCGCCAAAACGCAGACCTACTGCTGCCGATGACAGGTCATTGCTCTGCACCGCCAGCTTGTTGAACCAGATTTTCGAACGGTCCAGCACCACGTACGGCTGCAGGATGCGCACCCAGTTGCCGTCGCGATTGAAACTGTAGTTGACCTCGTAAGCAGCACCCCAGCCCTTGTCGCCCGATGCCTGATCGTCCGGGTAGCCACGGCCGAAATTCTGCCCGCCGAACACCGCGCGTTCGCTGTCAGGCAGGGTGTCGTCGCTCCAGTACAGCGCGGCCGACAGCACGCCTTGCCAGTTGTCGAAGAACTTGTCGCTCTGCACGCCGGAAAGGCGCAGGCGCAGGAAGTTCAGGTCCAGCGCCGGGTTGTTGGAATGCGCGCCCATGCTGTCCAGACCCTGATACACGCCGCCGCTGAGAATCCGCAATTGCCGCGCATCGCTTTTGCGCCAGTCACCTTCGAATGCGAGGGCACGCACGTTGGTGCGCTCTTCGATGCTGATCGGATAGCCGACCACGTCGTAGCGGTTCTTGTTATCCACTGCATACAGCCGCGCGCCCGCGTTAAGCAGCTCGTTGGAAGCGGCAATAAACGGGTGGCTGACGCCGATGGAGTAACGATCGTCCTCCTTGTGCGGCTTGAGTTCGAAGCCGTCGCTGGTGAGCACATTGGTGCCCGGGTCAGCCCGGTAGCGTGAGGCAAACAGGCTCAGTTGCGTGCCTTCACTGTTGAGAAACTGGTTGTAGTCCACACGGTAGTAGCGCTCGTGATCGTCGCCCGGTGGAAACAGACCGCTCAGGGTCAGTTGCTCGCCCATCGCCGTCTGCGAGTTGCTGCTGACGCCCAGCAATGCCTGGGTGCCGTTGCGGTTGTCTTCAGTGGTGCTCATGGTGCTGGTGAACGGTTTGCGGCTGGCTTGGGCCACCAGTGTTGTTGCACCGTCGGTGGTGCCGGGCGGCGGCACTTGCGCCTGGATGGTCACCCCGGGGATCCGGGTCATCAGGGTGGTGTAGCGTTCGAAGGTCTTGCGGGTCAGCGGGCGTTCGGCCTGGATTTTGGCTGCCAGTTCGTCGAGCAGGCCTTTGACCCGGCCGACATCGCCCTGCACCTGCACATCGCGCACATAGCCTTCCACCAACACCACCCGGGCCACGCCATCGTCGAAACGCTGTTGCGGCAGGAAGGCATAGGACAGCAGATAGCCGTCCTTCTGGTAGCGCCGGGTGATGTCGCGTGTGGCTTCGATCAGGTCGGCGAGGCTGCTCTGGTGGCCGATCAGGGGTTTGTAGACTTCGGCCAGTTCGTTGAGCGGGTAGATCGTGCCGCCTTCGATCTGCACGGTTTTCAGGTTGATTTTGGTCTCCATCAACAGCGGCTGCGTCGTGGCCGCGCCGGGGTCGGGTACTTGCAGGGGCGTGGCGGCGGGGCGATAAGCATCCGCCGGCAGGTTCGGCACGGGCAGGTTACGCGTGGTTTCGTTGCTGTTGAGAAAGCTGGGCAGGGTGTCGGCGAGGGCGGCGGAACTGAGACTGAGGAACAGCAGGGATGCCATTACGCGCATAGGACACTCCATGGTCAGATCACAGCGCTGGGCTGAATTTTTCCTAAGAAAAAAGCGGAAGACTCGTGGGAATCTTCCGCCCTCAACCAAGCGTAGGCGCTGTAGGTGAGGCCGTCGAATCGGCCAGGTGCAATTTAGCGTTTGTTGCCTCCAAGAGCGCCGGTCAGACCACCGAGCACGCCACCCAGACCTCCGGTTGCGGTGCCTCCAGTGGCGGTGCCGCCGTTGACCAGTCCGCCGACCGCACCGACGGTGGCGCCGACGTTGCTGACCACACCACCCACGGCGGTGGTGACCGGGTTGTTGGTGGCGGCAATGGTGTTGCCGATCGTGCTGACCGCTCCGCCGACCTGGCCGGTGAGACCGGCGACCGGCGCGCCCAGACCTGTCGCGGCGCCGACTTGTTGAGTGACGCTGGTGACCGCACTGGTGACTGGGTTCAGCCCTGCGCCGACGGTAGCGCCGACGGTGGCCAGTGGCGAGGTGGTGGCGGTGATCGGCGTGCCCGAGCCGCCGAGTACGGTGTTGAGCGAAGCGATGGTGTTGCCCAGTCCGCCAGCCGTGACGCCGCCGGCGCTGACCACGCCGTTGGTGCTGCCGGCGTTCAGACCGGCACCGACGTTGACCACGGCGCCGCCAACCGTTTGCAGCAAGCCGGTACCGCCCAGGCCGCCGCCGAGACCACCGCCCAATCCGCCACCGCTGCTGGTGCCGTTGTCCACCAGCCCGCCGGCTTTGCCGACGGCAGTGCCGACATTGGTCAAGGCGCCGCCGACGGTGTTGGTCAACGCGTTGCCGCCGCCAGCACCGGTTACCTGACCGCCCACGCCTTTGACGGCGCCACCGACCTGGCCGAGGACACCATTGAGCGGAGCGCCGAGGCCGGTTGCATCGCCGACTTTGTCGGTGGTGCTTTCAACCATGGCAATCACTGGTACCAGACCGTTGCCGACACTTTTAGTCACCGAGCCCAGTGGGCCAGTGGTAGTGGCCAGACTCAGGGTGTCGCCGAGCATGGTGACTTTTTCACCGACGCCGTCGAGCACCGGAGCGACTTTGGTGACCACGCCGCCGACAACCGGAACGCTGCCGGTGGCGGTCGCCAGTTTGCTGCTCAGATCCGAGACGCCGGTACCGACATCTGAAACCACGCCGCCGACCGAGGACGCCGTGACGCCCAGGCCATTGTCGACCGTGCCCAGTTTGCCGATGCCGTTGGCCACGCCATCACCCAGGGTAGTGACCACATTGCCTGTGGTTTTTACTGCGCTTTGCACCACGCCGCCCACTACTGGAACGGTGCTCAAGGAGTCGCCGACCTGACCGACACCACTGCCGACGCCCGCGACGGTGTTGCCGACATCCTGCACCAGGGTGGTGGTCACTAGCGGGGTGGTAGTCGGGTTGGTCGGGTTGGTTGGATCCGTAGGGTCTGTCGGATTGGTAGGATTGGTAGGATTGGTCGGGTTCGTCGGATTGGTCGGGTTGGTCGTGCCGGTACCGCCAGTGCCACCGGTACCACCTGTGCCAGCGGTATCGGTGCCGCCAGTACCGCCAGTGCCACTGCTACCACCAGTGCCGCCAGTGCCCGACGTCGCGCTGTCTGGCGAAGAGCTGCCGGAGCTGCTGTGATGGCCGCCACCGCCGCTGCTGCAGCCAGCGAGGCCAAGGGAGAGGATCAATGCCAGAGCTGTTGCCGATTTGCACCACACTTGAGTTTTCATGATTGAGATTCCTTGCACCTGTAACAACATTCGTCGTTTTCGATGGCTCACCGATCTGTCGCCGGTGATGCCTCGTCCGTGGTGCCAATCTCGATCGCGCGGTGCTTTTCCACCATTCTCAAGTTGGTATTAACGCCTTTATATATAAGGCGCCGCGCCGTGCCTAAGGACTAATACCCAGGATATAGACGCATAAAAAAAGGCCTTGAAAATCAAGGCCTGGAGTTTTTCAGAGTGCGGCGCCAAACGCGGAAAAACTTAAGTGATATATACACAATTTACAGGCTTGCCCGGGCGGATACTCAGGCAACCGGTTGCCACTGACCGACCATGTGTTCCAGATCGCCGTTGCCGATCAGGCGCAACTCGCCGCTGGATCCCGGCGCACTCGCCAGCAATGAGACCTCGCTGGGCAAGCGCACCGGTTTGCAAAAGTGCACGGCGATTTCAAGGTTGGCCTTGGGTAGATGATCAGCCAGTGCGGCGAGGGTTCGTGCCTTGTTCCACAGACCGTGAGCAATCGCCGTGGGAAAACCGAACAGTTTGGCGCTGGCCGCGCTCAAGTGAATCGGGTTGTAGTCGCCCGAGACTTTGGCGTACTGCCGACCGATATCGGCCGGGGCTTTCCATTGCGCGACTTGCGTCAACACCTGGGACGGTTCCCAGTGTTGCTCGACAGGTTCGCCGTCGAGTTTCACGCCGCGACAGAGCATCTGGCTTTCGGCTTCCCACAGCGGCCCGAGTTGATCATCGAGGCTGGTCAACACATCGAAGGTCGCGCCTTTGGGATGCGGCTGCAGGTTGTGCACGCGGACGCTGATTTGAGCTCGGCTGATCCCGCCCATCGGCCGCAACACGCGAATGCGGTTGCTCAGGTGAATCAGCCCCAGCAACGGGAACGGAAACGCCTTGGCCGTGAGCAATTGCATCTGCAGGGCGAACGCGAGGATGTGTGGATAAGTTGGCGGCAGCAGGCCGTCATCGGTGAAGCCGCAGACCTTGCGATAGGCCGCCAGTTTTTGCGGGTCGACATCGACCCAGCAGCGCAAACCGCTGTCGGGCAGTCGGGTGCCAGTGATCTTGCGCCGTGTCGCGGCCCGCGCGTACAGGCCGGGCAGGCTCGGTTCACGGTCGAGGGTGTGCCATTCAATGCTCATGCCTATGCCCCCAGAACACTTTGTCCACAGACCCGCAATGCCTGGCCGGTGAAGGCTCCGGTGCCCGGTTGCGCCAGCCACGCGACGGCTTCGGCGACGTCTTGCGGCAAGCCGCCCTGGCCCAGCGAACTCATGCGCCGTCCGGCCTCGCGCAAGGAGAACGGGATGTGCGCGGTCATCTGGGTTTCGATGAAGCCCGGGGCCACAGCGTTGATGCTGATGCCGCGTTCGTGCAGCGTCGGCGCCCAGGCCTGCGCCAGGCCGATCAGTCCGGCCTTGCTCGCGGCGTAGTTGGTCTGTCCGCGATTGCCGGCGATGCCACTGATCGAGGCCAGCAGAATCACCCGCGCATTGTCGTGCAGGGTGCCGCTGTCGAGCAGGGCCTTGGTCAGCACCTGCGGGGCATTGAGGTTGACCGCCAGCACCGCATCCCAGAACTCCGGGGTCATGTTGGCCAGGGTCTTGTCGCGGGTGATCCCGGCGTTGTGCACCAGAATCTCGAGGCCGTCCGGCAGCTGTTCGACCAGTTGCGCTGCGGCGTCGTCGGCGCAGATGTCGAGGGTGATCGCCCGGCCACCGAGGCGCGCGGCGAGGGCTTCCAGATCGGTCTTGGCCGGCGGCACATCGAGCAGAATCACCTCGGCGCCGTCGCGGGCCAGGGTTTCGGCGATTGATGCGCCGATCCCGCGTGCCGCGCCGGTGACCAGCGCCTTGCGTCCGGCCAATGGCCGGGTCCAGTCGCTGACGGGTGTAGTGCACGCGGACAGGCGAATCACCTGTCCGGAGACAAAGGCACTTTTTGGTGAGAGGAAAAACCGCAACGGCCCCTCAAGCTGATCTTCGGCGCCCTCACCGACATAGATCAGTTGCAGCGTGCCGCCGCTGCGCAGCTCCTTGGCCAGCGAACGCGAAAAGCCTTCGAGCGCTCGCTGTGCACTGGACGCAAACGGATCGCGCAGGGTTTCCGGGGCGCGGCCCAGGATCACCAGGTGTGCGCTGCTGTCGAGGTTTTTCATCAATGGCTGGAAGAACTCGCGCAGCTGTTTGAGCTGGTCGGTGTGCTGCAGGTCGCTGGCGTCGAACACCACGGCCTTGAGTTTAGGCCCGTGCCCGGGAATCCACGCGGTGGCCAGCGACGGTTCAGTGCCGTAGCTGTAGATCGCATCGGTCAGGCGGTTGGCGAACGCATTGACCCGCTCGGCCAGCGGCCCGCCACCGATCAACAGCGCGCCGTCCACCGGCCGCAGGCGTCCGGCCTGCCAGCGTTCCAGCCGCACCGGCGACGGCAGGCCCAAAGCCCCGACCAGACGGTGGCCGATGGATGAGTTGGCGAAGTCGATATAGCGGTCAGACATGGAACGCTCTCCAAAAGTTGGGGTTCAAAGTGTGGACTACCAACGGCAATCAATCGTTCGATCCACGCAATAAGGCCTACGCTAGAACAGCAGAGTAGACCACCATCCCTGTGGGAGCTGGCTTGCCAGCGATGGCGGAGTGTCAGCCACTGGAAATGCTGGAGGTGCCGGCCCTATCGCTGGCAAGCCAGCTCCCACAGGGGTTTCCATGAATTCGGATCAACAAGGAGCTTTTCATGAGTCAGCTGCGCCGCGTCGCCATCATCGGTGGTAACCGTATTCCTTTCGCCCGTTCCAACGGGCCGTACGCCACTGCCAGCAATCAGGTGATGCTCACTGCTGCCCTGGAAGGCCTGATCGAACGCTACAACCTGCACGGCCAGCGCATCGGCGAAGTGGTGGCCGGTGCGGTGCTCAAATTGTCACGGGATATGAATCTGACCCGCGAATGTGTGCTCGGCTCGCGCCTCTCACCGGCCACCCCGGCCTATGACATCCAGCAAGCCTGCGGCACCGGGCTGGAGGCAGCGCTGCTGGTGGCCAACAAAATCGCCCTCGGCCAGATTGACTGCGGCATTGCCGGTGGCGTCGACACCACCTCGGACGCGCCGATCAGCGTCAGCGAAGGCTTGCGCAAAATCCTCCTGCAGGCCAACCGCGCCAAGACCACCGGCGACAAGCTGAAAACCTTTCTGCAACTGCGTCCGCGACACCTGATCCCGGAGTTTCCGCGTAACGGCGAACCGCGCACCGGCCTGTCGATGGGCCAGCACTGCGAACTGATGGCGCAGACCTGGAACATCCCCCGTGAGGAGCAGGATCAACTGGCCCTCGAAAGCCATCACAAACTCGCCGCGTCCTACAGTGAAGGCTGGCACAACGATCTGATGACGCCTTTCCTCGGCCTGACCCGCGACAACAACCTGCGCCCGGACCTGACCCTGGAAAAACTCGCCACGCTCAAACCCGCTTTCGAAAAAAGCGCGAAGGGCACGCTGACGGCAGGCAACTCCACGCCACTCACCGACGGCGCCTCAGTGGTGCTGCTGGGCAGCGAGGAATGGGCGAAAGAACGTGGTCTGCCGATCCTCGCCTACCTGCGCGATGGCGAAGCGGCGGCGGTGGATTTCGTCAACGGCGCCGAAGGCCTGTTGATGGCGCCGGTGTATGCCGTGCCGCGCTTGCTGGCGCGTAATGGGTTGACCCTGCAAGACTTCGATTACTACGAAATTCACGAAGCGTTTGCCGCGCAGGTGCTGTGCACGCTCAAGGCCTGGGAAGACCCCGAATACTGCAAGACGCGTTTGGGGCTGGACGCACCGCTGGGTTCGATCGACCGCAGCCGGCTGAATGTGAAAGGCAGCTCGCTGGCGGCGGGGCATCCGTTTGCCGCGACCGGCGGGCGGATTGTCGCCAACCTGGCAAAACTGCTGGATGCGGCGGGCAAGGGCAGGGGGCTGATTTCGATCTGTGCCGCTGGCGGCCAGGGTGTCACCGCGATTATCGAACGTTGAGCGCAATCCCCCTGTGGGAGCGGGCTTGCTCGCGAAGGGGCCGTGTCAGTTACTGTAATTATGGCTGACATACCGCCTTCGCGAGCAAGCCCGCTCCCACAGGAGGGAAATGCATGCGATGTCAGATTCTGTCGCAAATGCCCTCGACGGCCGATAACTACAAGCAAGGTCGGCTCGGCTATGATCGGCAAACCTCGATTATTTCGGCACAGTGTGTGCATCCACAGGGTTCACAGGTCGGCAACCCCTCCCCGTAGCGCGAGGATTGCCGTATAACGAGTGACATTCGCGTGTTTGGTAATAAAGGACCCACAATAAAAGCTGATGAAGACTCCAAAACGCATTGAACCCCTGATCGAAGACGGTCTGGTCGACGAAGTGCTGCGCCCACTCATGAGTGGTAAAGAAGCAGCTGTTTATGTGGTGCGCTGCGGTAACCAGTTACGTTGCGCGAAGGTTTACAAGGAGGCGAACAAACGCAGTTTCCGCCAGGCAGCCGAGTATCAGGAAGGCCGCAAGGTGCGTAACAGCCGGCAGGCGCGAGCGATGGCCAAGGGTTCGAAATTCGGTCGCAAAGAGACCGAAGACGCCTGGCAGAACGCCGAAGTCGCGGCGCTGTTCCGTCTGGCCGGTGCCGGCGTGCGAGTGCCCAAGCCATACGACTTTCTGGATGGCGTGCTGCTGATGGAACTGGTGGCCGATGAGTACGGCGATGCCGCGCCGCGTCTGAACGACGTGGTGCTGGAGCCGGATCAGGCCCGCGAGTATCACGCGTTCCTGATCTCGCAGATCGTGCTGATGTTGTGTACCGGTCTGGTGCACGGTGACCTCTCGGAGTTCAACGTGCTGCTGACCCCGACCGGCCCGGTGATCATCGACCTGCCGCAGGCGGTGGATGCCGCTGGCAACAACCACGCGTTCAGCATGCTCGAGCGCGATGTGGGCAACATGGCTTCGTACTTCGGGCGCTTTGCCCCGGAGCTGAAGCAGACCCGCTACGCGAAAGAAATGTGGGCGCTGTACGAAGCCGGCACCTTGCACCCCAACAGCGTGCTGACCGGTGAGTTCGACGATCCGGAAGATCTGGCCGACGTTGGCGGTGTATTGCGCGAGATTGAAGCGGCGCGGCTCGACGAAGAGCGCAAGCAGGCGATCCGTGCGGCGGATGACGAGCCCAAGGGCAAGTCCGACGAACCGCCTCCGCCACCGTGGATGCAGTAAGCGCATGAACAGAAACCCGGCTTCGGCCGGGTTTTTTGTGCCTGCCGCATTTCCAGAACCACCGCAGATCCCCTGTGGGAGCGGGCTTGCTCGCGAAGGGGCCGTATCAGCCGCCATCCTTGTTGGCTGACACTCCGCCTTCGCGGGCAAGCCCGCTCCCACAGGGATTTGTGGTGTTCCTGGAATGTGTGTGGGAATCTTGTCGCCCCTCGCACACTCAAGGATTGAATGTGAACGCCCGCCTCATCATCACCGCCCGGCTGATCTCCGACTTCGGCGCCTTCCTCAACATGGTCGCGCTGGCGACTTACGTTTACCTGCTGAGCAACAGCGCCATGAGCGTCGGGATCTTTCTCGCCAGCCGGGTTGGCGGGGGGATTTTTGCCAGTCTGATCGGTACGCGCTTCTATCGGCGCTGGAGTGGCCGGGTGCCGCTGATCGCTTTCGATCTGCTGCGCGCGACGTTGCTCGGCCTGCTATTGATCCTGCCGCTGAGCCAGCAGGCGTTGCTGTTACCGGTGATCGCCTTCGGCCTGGGTTTTGGCAATTCGATGTTCGCCATCGGCCTCAACAGCCAGTTGCCGAGGCTGATCGACCCGGCGCAGCTACTGAAAACCAATGCCTGGATCACCTCGGCGTCATCCGCAGCGATGGTCGGCGGCAGCCTGGTGTCCGGCTTGCTGGTGGCGGCCTTCGGTTTCGAAACGGTCTTCGCGCTCAACGCACTGACCTATGTGCTGGCGGCGCTGTTGATTGCACCGTTGCGCTTCGCCGCTGCAGAAGTCAGCGAACAATCGACCAGCGAACGCGGCGAATGGTCAGCTCTGAAACAAGGCCTGCGCAGCGCTCCGGTGATCGCCGCGATGCTTGCCGTGACCATGGCCGACACCTTGGGCAGTGCCGCGACAACGTCGGGTTCCCGATCATCTCCAAACTGCTGACACCCGATTCGGCCAGCACCACGCTGGGCCTGATGCTGGCGGTGTGGGCCAGCGGCAAACTGCTGGGTGCGCGGATTGCCAGTCGCCTCAAAGGCACGGATAACCGTGATCTGGAGCGACGGTATTTCTTCGGCGTGGCGTTGATGTCTTGCGGTTTTATCCTGATGTTCCAGCAGCACAGCCTTCTCGGTCTGCTGCTGTTTTCCCTGCCGGCGGGGCTGGGTGATGGCGTTTCCGAAGTCAGCCTGATGTCGCGCCTGCAACGTGAGCCGGAGCATTTGCGCCTGCCGATTTTCAGTTTCCTGACCTTGCTGCAAATGACCGGGTTCGGCGTCGGCATGCTGGTTGCCGCGCCGTTTTACGGCTGGTGGACACCGGGTACCGTGGTCATGCTGTTCCACGGCATCCCGCTCGGCACCTTGTTGGCCGTGAAGTGGCTGGCGCTCAGGCGCGGGCGGGTTGCGCGCAGCAGCCCGACGCCAGCTCCTTGAGGATCGGACAGTCGGGGCGATGGTCGCCATTACAGTGCTCGACCAGATCCTGCAGGGTGTCGCGCAATTCGCCGAGCTCGCGGATCTTCTGATTCAGCTCGTCGATGTGCTGACGGGCCAGCGCTTTCACATCGGCACTGGCGCGCTGGCGATCCTGCCACAGGGTCAGCAGCTTGCCGACTTCCTCCAGGGAAAACCCCAGATCCCGCGAACGCTTGATGAACGCCAGGGTGTGCAGATCATCGTCGCTGTAGATCCGGTAGCCGCTGTCAGTGCGATGGGCAGCCTTGAGCAGGCCGATCGACTCGTAATAGCGGATCATCTTTGCGCTCAGGCCACTGTGCCGGGCCGCTTGGCCGATGTTCATCGCTGTTCCTCCAGATCCTTCGGTTTCCAGGTTTTCAACAGTAGCGCATTGCTCACCACGCTGACGCTCGACAGCGCCATCGCCGCACCGGCCAGCACCGGATTGAGGAAGCCGAGCGCTGCCAGCGGAATGCCGATCAGGTTGTAGACGAAGGCCCAGAACAGGTTCTGGCGGATCTTCGCGTAAGTCTTGCGGCTGATCTCCAGCGCTGCCGGCACCAGCCGTGGATCGCCGCGCATCAGAGTGATGCCGGCGGCGTGCATCGCTACGTCGGTGCCGCCGCCCATGGCGATGCCAATGTCGGCCGCCGCCAGTGCCGGGGCGTCGTTGATGCCGTCGCCGACCATCGCCACCACGCCGGTTTTCTTCAGTTCGGCGACGGTCGCGGCTTTGTCGGCGGGGAGCACTTCGGCATGAACGTTTTCAATGCCCAGCGCCTCGGCCACCACGCGCGCACTGCCACGGTTGTCGCCGGTCAGCAGATGGCTGTGAATACCGCGGACGGCCAGTTGCTGCACGGCTTGCAGTGCGCCGGGCTTGAGCGTGTCGCCGAAGGCGAACAAGCCGAGTACACGCGGTTCCGGGCTTTGCTCGATCAGCCACGACAGGGTTCGGCCTTGGCTTTCCCAGGCCTTTGCGGACTCGGCGAGATTGCCCGCGCTCTGGCCACTTTCTTCCAGCAAGCGCCGATTGCCCAGCGCCAGGCGCCGACCATCAAGCGTGCCAGCGATACCGCGTCCGGTCAGGGCTTGGCTGTCGCTGACATCCGGCACGCTCAGGTCACGCTCGGCGGCCGCGTCCAACACGGCTTTGGCCAGCGGATGCTCGCTGCCGCGTTGCAGGGCACCGGCCAGTCTCAGCAGAGTATTTTCATCGCCATCCAGCGCACTGAAATGGGCGATACGCGGGGTGCCGGAAGTCAGCGTGCCGGTCTTGTCGAAGACCACGTTGTCGACTGCATGGGCACGTTCCAGCGCTTCGGCATCTTTGATCAGAATCCCATGGCGCGCAGCCACGCCGGTGCCGGCCATGATTGCCGTCGGGGTAGCGAGGCCCAGGGCACACGGACAGGCGATCACCAGCACGGCGACGGCGTTGATCAACGCGGTTTCCATGGGTGCGCCGTACAGCCACCAGCCAATCAGGGTGGCGAGGGCAATCAGCAACACGGTGGGCACGAACACCTGGCTGACTTTATCCACCAGTTTCTGGATCGGCGCTTTCGCTGCCTGAGCGTCCTCGACCAGACGGATGATCCGCGCCAGCACGCTTTCTGCACCGAGGGCGGTGGTGCGCACCAGCAAGCGACCTTCACCGTTGATCGCGCCGCCGGTGACTTTGTCGCCCGGCTGTTTTGGCACCGGCAGGCTTTCGCCGCTGATTAGCGCTTCGTCCGCGTGGCTCTGACCTTCGAGCACTTCGCCGTCGACCGGGAAGCGTTCGCCGGGTTTGACCAGCACCTGATCATTCAGGCGCAGAGCGCTGATCGCCACGTCTTGCTCGCGACCGTCAATGACCTGAATCGCCCGTTCCGGACGCAAGGCTTCGAGGGCGCGGATGGCGCTGGCGGTCTGGCGTTTGGCGCGGCTTTCCAGGTATTTGCCGAGGAGCACCAGGGCGATCACCACCGCCGAGGCTTCGAAATACAGATGCGGCATGCGCCCGGCGGCGGTGGCCCATTCGTACAGGCTCAAGCCATAACCGGCGCTGGTGCCGAGGGCCACCAGCAAGTCCATGTTACCGGCGCCGGCGCGCACGGCTTTCCACGCGGCCACGTAGAAACGTGCACCGAAAATGAATTGCACCGGGGTGGCGAGGGCGAATTGCGCCCAGGCCGGAAGCATCCAGTGAGTGCCGAACGGTTGCAGCAGCATCGGCAACACCAGCGGCAACGCCAGGACGATCACGCAGATCAGCGCCCAGCGTTCATGTTGCAGGCGCTGTTGCTGGTTATCGGTGGCGGGGTGTTCGGCTTGCCAGACGCTGGCCGAGTAACCGGCCTTGCTTACAGCATCGAGCAGCGACTGAATGTCGACCTGACCGAGCCATTCGAGGTGTGCGCGTTCGTTGGCGAGGTTGACGCTGACGCTCTTCACCCCGGGGACTTTGTTCAGGGCGCGCTCGACGCGACCGACGCACGAGGCGCAGGTCATGCCGTCGATGTTCAATTCCACCGTCTGCTGCGGCACGCTGTAGCCGGCACGTTCAACCGCCTCCATCAACGCCGGCAAGCTGTCACCAGGCGCCTGGACGCGGGCCTGTTCGGTGGCGAGATTGACGCTGACGGCACTGGCGCCGCTGACTTTGCGCAACGCCCGCTCGACACGCCCGGCGCAACTGGCGCAGGTCATGCCGGCAATCGGCAGATCGAAAGTGATGGAATCGGACATCGGTCTTACTCCCTGTAGAAGATGCCTACAAGGATCAACCTTGCCACGCGGGCAAGGTCAAGCGCCAATATTTGACTCACTACAAAAACAGTGTGGGAGCGGGCTTGCTCGCGAATGCGCTGTGTCAGTCAACATCATCGCTGAATGACACAGCGCATTTGCGAGCAAGCCCGCTCCCACATTTGGAGTTTTGCTTAGTATTCGAGGGCGGCAGGTCGCAGGTACAAGCCTTTGGCATTTGCCGCGATCCGGTACTTGAGCACATCGCCGGCCTTAAGCGAGATCTCCTGCGCCGGCGGCGCGAGCATGCCTGCCTGGCAACCCGGCACTTGGCCAGGCAATTGTTTCAGACGGATGGAAATCGTCCCGTGGGGCAGGTTGAACGAAGTGGTCTGTTCCTGAAGCAGGCGCGCTGCCAGTTCATCATTGACGTACACGCCAATCTCGCAGGGAGTCGGCACTTCCAGACGCTCGCGCGAGATGATCAGAACGGCGTAGTCCTCACCGGTCGCGTTGGCCTGGGGCAGGGCGGCAAAGAGGCTGAGCAAGCCAAACAGGCTGAAAGCTGACCAGCGCATGGCTGAATCTCCTGAATTTGAGTCATTGATGCACGCAGCTTGGCTGAGCGCGACGCCGATTGCCAGCCCGGCAGTTTTCTGCAGAACTTGACCTTGCCATGGTGGCAAGCTCGACACTGCCGGCAACCTCACTCAAAGGAGTCCATCCATGCAAGTGTTCAACGTTCAAGGCATGTCCTGCGGCCACTGTGTCAAAGCCATCACCAACGCCGTGCAGGCGAAGGATCCGGCGGCCAGCGTACGGGTCGATCTGGCGGCAAAAGAAGTCGGCGTCGAGAGTTCGCTGAGTGCCGAGCAGGTGATCGAGGTGATCAGCGAAGAGGGCTACCCGGTAAAACTCGCCGGATAACGATAAATCCCTGTGGCGAGGGAGCTTGCTCCCGCCGGGTCGCGAAGCGGCCCTTTTTTTCAATTGAAAAACACTGGGCCTGCTGCGCAGTCCAGCGGGAGCAGATTTCAGGTGTAGGTCATCTGATTTCTAATAGTTAGCGAGCTATCGGAATGTTCAAGGTGTCTCAGCGCGGCTAGACTGTCGGGCTGCCGACTTCTATCCCACCTGGATGCCTGATGAACTTCCGTACCATTCTGATTCTCGGTGCCCTGAGCGCCTTCGGTCCGCTGGCGATCGACTTCTATTTGCCGGCGTTCCCGTCGATGGCGCTGGCCTTTGGCACTGATGAAAAGCATGTGCAACTGACCCTGGCAGCCTATTTCGCCGGTCTGTCGATCGGGCAGTTGCTGTATGGCCCGGTGGCCGACCGGTTTGGTCGGCGCCTGCCGCTGTTGGTCGGTGTCGGCCTGTTCACTCTGGCCTCGCTGGCCTGTGCCTACGCACCGAATCTGGAATGGCTGATCGGCGCGCGTTTCGTTCAGGCGCTGGGCGGCTGCGCGGGGATGGTGATTTCCCGGGCGGTGGTCAGTGACAAGTGCGATGCGGTCGGTTCGGCGAAAGTCTTTTCACAACTGATGCTGGTGATGGGATTGGCGCCGATTCTCGCGCCGTTGCTCGGCGGTCTGCTGGTCAATACCACGGGCTGGCAGTCGATCTTCCTCGCACTGACCGGCTTCAGCGCACTGGCCGCCCTCGCTGTGGCGCTGGGTCTGCCGGAAAGTCTGCCGGACTACGTGCCGCGCCAGCCGTTGTCCGGTGCGTTGCGCCAATACGGCCGGCTGTTTGGCGACCGGGTGTTTCTCGGCCACGCCCTGACCGGCGGTATCGCGGTCGCCGGGATGTTTTCCTATATCGCCGGTTCGCCGTTCGTCTTCATCAAACTGTACGGCGTACCCGCCGAGCATTTCGGCTGGCTGTTCGGCACCAATGCGGCGGGGTTCATTCTGGTGGCCCAGGTCAATGCGCGGCTGTTGGCCAAGCGCGGTCCGGCATTCCTGCTGGCACGGGCGGTGTGGGTGTATCTGTTGGCCGGGGTTTCTTTGCTCGCGGTCAGCTCGCTGCACACCGAAGCGTTGTGGCCGCTGTTGATCCCGTTGTTCGTGTGTATCGCCAGCCTCGGCTGCATCCTGCCCAACGCAGCGGCGTGTGCAATGAACGGCCAGGGTGCGCGTGCCGGTAGTGCGTCGGCACTGATGGGCTGCCTGCAGTTCAGCGTGGCTTCCGGCGCGGCTTCGCTGGTGGGCGTTCTGCACGATGGCAGCGCCATGCCGATGGCCATGGTCATCAGCCTGTGCGGGTTGCTGGTGGTGAGCGTCGCGATGTACACCCGGCATTTGCAGAATGCCCGGGCGTTGGCGCAAGCACAGGCCGAAGCCTGACTGCCTCAGCCGACGGCGCGTTGCTGTCCGGGGTCGGGAATCCGATGGGGCGCGTGCAGGCGCGCTTCGAGGGTGCGGGTGAAGGCGAGCGCCTCGGCTTCACTGCGAAAGGTCACGGCGTGCTGGTCCAGGCGAACCTGCCATTGGGACTTTGCCACTTCTTTTATCAGGATCTTCATTACTGACCTCCCTTGTGTAAAAGATGCATCGCAGAGGCTTCGAGTGTAGACCTGAATACGATCGGATTTGTGACAACGATCAAGCATCTGACTGACGGCAAAAAATAGCGCCAGCCCTTGAAAGGACTGGCGCTGATGAAGACGTCCGGGTTTTCAGAAACTTTCTAAAACAATTTTGCCCTTGGCCTTGCCGCTTTCCAGCAGCTCATGCGCCCGGCGCAGGTTCGCCGCGTTGATCGTGCCGAAATGCTCGCCGACGGTGGTCTTCAACGTCCCCGCATCAATCAGCTCGGCCACGCGGTTGAGCAGCTTGTGCTGCTCGATCATGTCCGGTGTTTCGAACAGCGAGCGGGTGTACATGAACTCCCAGTGCAGCGACAGGCTCTTGCGCTTGAGCTGGCTCACGTTCAGCGACTTCGGATCGTCGATCAGCGCGAGTTTGCCTTGCGGGGCCAACGCCTCGACCAGTTGCTCCAGGTGCAGATCGGTCTGGGTCAGGCTGGCGACGTGGGTCACGTGATCGATGCCGGCGCGTTTCAGTTCCTCGCTCAGCGGCTGGCTGTGGTCGATCACCAGGTCGGCGCCCAGCTCCGTCACCCAGTCGCGAGTCTGTGCGCGGGACGCGGTGCCGATGACCTTCAGGCCGGTCAACTGGCTGGCCAGTTGGGTGAGGATCGAACCGACGCCGCCAGCGGCGCCGACGATCAGCAGGCTTTGACCTTCTTCGGTCTTGCCCTCACGGATCTGCAGGCGTTCGAACAGCAGTTCCCACGCGGTGATCGCGGTCAGCGGCAGCGCGGCGGCTTCGGCAAAACCGAGGGATTTGGGCATGTGGCCAACAATGCGCTCATCGACCACGTGCAGCTCGCTGTTGCCACCGGCACGGGCGATGGAGCCGGCGTAAAACACTTTGTCGCCGGCCTTGAACAGCGTCACTTCACTGCCGACGGCTTTGACCACACCGGCGACGTCCCAGCCCAGTACTTTTGCTGCGCCGTTTTCCGGCGCCACGTTCTGCCGCACCTTGGTGTCCACCGGGTTGACCGAGATGGCTTTGACTTCCACCAGCAGGTCGCGCGGGCCGGCGACCGGCTCCGGCAGTTCGATGTCTTGCAGGGATTTTTCGTCGCTGATCGGCAGAGAGGCGTAATAGGCGATGGCTTTCATGACTTGCTCCGTAACGGTAATAGAAGAAGGGCTCAGGCGATGGCGCCCAGACGTTTCAATTGGAAGTGTTCGATGCAGTGGCCGGCGGCGGCGTGGAGTTTCTGAAAATGCGCGCTGGCGTTGTGCGCCGAAAGGATTTCCTCGCTGGCCCAGTGTTCGATCACATAAAAGGTCAGCGGATCGGCCAGGTCGCGATGCAGGTCGTACTGGCTGCAGCCTTCTTCGGCGCGACTCGGCTCAACCAGTTCGCGCAGGGCGTTTTCGAGGGTGTCCTGCTGGCCGGGTTTGGCGATCAGGGTGGCGATGGCGGTGAATGCTTGGGACATGTTTGGCTCCAGTCGCGGGATAAATTCGCTTGAATCCATCATTGGCTATTTCTCGGCGCGATAAAACCGGCTAAAAGAGCAGTCTCTTTCAATATTTTTTTGATAATCGAGGCTGAGAATGCTGCGTTTCGACGATTTGCAGTTGTTCGTTCGCGCGGCGGATCTGGGCAGTCTGTCGGCAGCGGCGCGGGTGATGGACATGTCCGCGGCAGTGGCCAGCGCCGCGCTCAAACGCATCGAACAGCAACTGGGCGTGCGTTTGCTGGCGCGCTCGACCCGCAGTCTGCGTCTGACCGCCGAGGGCGAAGGCTTCCTTGAATACGCGCGGGCCGCGTTGAGTTCGCTGGACGAAGGCCGGCGATTTCTCTCCAGCGCGCAGGATCAGGTCAGCGGCATCCTGCAGTTGTCGGCGCCTTCTGATTTCGGGCGCAACCTGCTGTTGCCGTGGCTCGACGAGTTTCAGCGCGAGCATCCGAAACTGACCGTGCGCCTGTTGCTCGGTGATCGCATCGCCGACCTGTTCCGCCAGCCGGTGGACATCGCCCTGCGTTATGGCGAACCGGAGGATTCGAGCCTGGTGGCCCTGCCCATCGCTCCGGACAATCGCCGCGTGCTCTGCGCGTCGCCGGCATACCTGGCGCGCCACGGTGAGCCGCGTCAGCTCGAACAACTGGCGCAGCACAATTGCCTGCTGTACATGCTCGGCAGCCGCGTGCACGACCATTGGAGTTTTCATGACGGCAAACGTGAAGTCGGCCTGACGGTCAGTGGCGATCGCTTCAGTGATGACGCCGACGTCGTCCGGTTGTGGGCGGTGGCGGGGGCGGGCATCGCCTACAAATCGTGGCTCGATGTCGGCGCGGATGTGCTCGCCGGGCGCCTCAAAGTGTTGCTGCCAGAGCTGCTCTGTGAGCGTGCTCCGCTGAATCTGTTGTGCGCCCATCGCGCACAATTGAGTAAGCCGGTGAACCTTTTGAGGGAGATGCTCGCCAGCCGATGCGCCGAATTGAGTAGTCAATTTCCCCATTTCCCGAAAGTTGATCATTAGTCGCAGGCAATTAGCGAAATTTCACTCAGGAACTATCACCATTCGTGTCAGCCACGGCGCAGGAAGCAGCGTGCATCCCGCTTATACTAGCGACCGCCTCAAACCTGCACCGATAACCGGACAGGACTGAATCCGGCCGGTTTTTCAGAGCCGGGCGAGCGCTGCACAAACGCCGCGGACACTCCATTGACGGGTGCCGCAGCACCGGCCTGGCTTGCTCCGGTTCATGGCGTTTTACCCGTCTTGGCCGATGACCCATTACTGGTCAAGATGTCTTCGAGCAGTAGACGATACGATTCAACAGGGAGTGAATACATGGAACATGCACCTTGCATCAGCCAGATCGCCACGCTGCTGGCCGACCCCAAGCGCAGTGCGATGATGTGGGCGTTGATGGATGGCTCGGCACGCCAGACCGAAGAGCTGGCGCTGCTGGCAGGGTTGTCGCCATCTTCGGCCAGTGCGCATCTGGGGCGTTTGTCCGCCGGGGGCCTGTTGAAAGTCGAGGTCCGTGGGCGCAAGCGCTTTTTCCGTCTGGCAGCCCCGGAGATCGCGGCGGCCATCGAAGCGCTGGCCAGTGCCACGATCGCCAGCGCACCGCGGGAAATTCCTCACGTATTCAAACGCTCGGCACCGAGCGCCAATCCCCGGACTGCGCCGTCTTCACTGCTGCGTGCGCGCTTTTGCGATGATCATTTGGGTGGCACGCTGGCCGCCGATCTGTATCAGCGTCTGCTCGATGCCGGCTGGCTCGAACAGATCGAGCAGCGGGTCGTGGTGACCCTCAAAGGCTCGACGCAACTGGCCAACCGCGGTGTGTTCATCCAGGCCCTCGCTCATCGCAAGGCTCAGGTGGCGTGCGCCTGTCCGGACTGGAGTGAACGTCGCCCGCACCTGGGCGGTTCACTCGGCGCGGCGGTGCTGCAACTGTTCATGCAGTCCGGCTGGCTGGTGCTGCCCAAGGACTCCCGAGCCTTGCAAGTGACCTCGGCCGGGCAGCGGGAAATCCAGCGGTTCGCCAAGGAAACCGAGCTGGAATTGGCGTAATAGAGCGTTCGCCGGCCGACACTTCGACGCTGGCGTCGCCTGTGACTGCGAACAGGTCGTATCCAGAAAAAGCGCTGAGGCGTTATCGCGCACACTCGATCCGCACACATTGCGGAGGGGATGGGCATGGATACGCGAGACTTCAGCGCGGCAGAACGCCTGGAACGGCTGCCGCTCAGCGGTTATCACCGGGTTATTTTCATCATCATTGCCCTGGCGTTCTTTTTCGACTCCATGGACCTGGCCATGATGACGTTCCTGCTCGGCTCGATCAAAACCGAGTTCGGCTTGAGCAGTGCACAAGCCGGCCTGCTCGCCAGTTCGAGTTTTTTCGGCATGGTGCTGGGGGCGTCGTTATCGGGGATGCTCGCCGACCGCTTCGGGCGCAAACCGGTGTTTCAGTGGAGCATCGTGTTGTGGGGCGTGGCCAGTTATCTGTGTTCGACCGCGCAAACGGTCGAGAGCCTGACGCTGTTCCGGATCCTGCTGGGGATCGGCATGGGCATGGAGTTTCCGATTGCACAGTCGATGCTTTCGGAGTTGATCCCGGCGCAGCGGCGCGGGCGCTACATTGCATTGATGGACGGTTTCTGGCCGCTGGGTTTTGTTGCCGCCGGGGTGCTGTCGTACTTTCTGCTGCCGCTGATTGGCTGGCGCGATATCTTCCTGGTGTTGGCGGTGCCGGCGGTGTTTGTGCTGGCGATCCGTTTCTTTATCCCCGAATCACCGCGCTGGCTGGAGCAAGCCGGACGCCATGAGGCGGCGGACAAGGTCCTGAGCGCAATAGAAACGCGCGTGCGCACGTCGCTCGGGGGGGCGACGCTGCCGGAGCCGGTGCGCCTGCCAAGAACAGTGACGCCGCCGGGCAACTTCTTCTCGGCGCTCAAGCAGATCTGGTCGCCGCAATATCGCCAGCGCACCACGATGATCTGGAGCCTGTGGTTTTTCGCCTTGCTCGGTTTCTACGGGCTGACATCGTGGCTCAGTGCGTTGTTGCAACAGTCGGGTTTCGCCGTGACCCAGTCGGTGTATTACACCGTGCTGATTTCTCTGGGCGGGATTCCCGGGTTTCTGATGGCAGCGTGGCTGGTGGAACGCTGGGGGCGCAAACCGGTGTGCATCGTGACGTTGCTCGGCGGCGGAGTGATGGCGTTTCTCTACGGGCAGAGTGCGGTGTTCGGCGGCAACGTCGCCTTGCTGATCAGCTCGGGGCTGCTGATGCAGTTTTTCCTGTTCGGCATGTGGGCGGTGCTCTACACCTACACGCCTGAGTTGTACCCGACTTCGGCGCGGGCCACAGGCTCGGGCTTTGCCTCGGCGATTGGCCGTGTCGGCTCGTTGCTCGGGCCGCTGGTGACCGGGCTGGTGTTCCCGATTACCGGGCAGGGCGGGGTGTTTGCGCTGGGGGCGCTGTGCTTTGCGATTGCGGCGGGGGTGGTGTGGCTGTTCGGGATGGAGACGCGCGGTAAAACCCTGGAAGAGCTGACTGAAGCAGAGATCGCTGGCTGAACACAGCACCCTGTGGGAGCGGGCTTGCTCGCGAAGGCGGTGTGTCATTCAACCAATATGTCGACTGACACACCGCCTTCGCGAGCAAGCCCGCTCCCACAGAGGATTTGCTTTGTACTTACGGTTTTACCAGACGCGCATCCAGGCTGTTCTGCGCCAGGCGCTTGGCCTGATCCTGGGTCATGCCCAGGTGTTCATGCAGCGCATGGAAGTTCTCGGTGACGTAGCCGCCGAAGTACGCCGGGTCATCGGAGTTGACGGTGACCTTCACCCCACGCTCTAGCATGTCGAGGATGTTGTGCTGCGACATGTGATCGAACACGCAGAGCTTGGTGTTCGACAGCGGGCACACGGTCAACGGGATCTGCTCGTCGATGATCCGCTGCATCAGGCGCTCGTCTTCGATGGCGCGTACGCCATGGTCGATACGCTGGATCTTCAGCAGGTCGATGGCTTCCCAGATGTACTCCGGCGGGCCTTCTTCACCGGCGTGGGCGACGGTCAGGAAACCCTCGTGGCGGGCGCGGTCGAACACACGCTGGAACTTGCTTGGCGGGTGACCCATCTCGGAGCTGTCGAGACCGACGGCGACAAACGCATCACGGAACGGCAGCGCCTGATCGAGGGTTTTCTGTGCTTCGTCTTCGCTCAGGTGGCGCAGGAAGCTCAGGATCAAACCGCTGGTGATGCCCAGTTGCTGTTCGCCATCCTTGAGTGCCGCGGCGATGCCGTTGAGTACCACTTCGAACGGGATGCCACGGTCGGTGTGGGTCTGCGGATCGAAGAACGGTTCGGTGTGAATCACGTTCTGCGCTTTGCAGCGCAGCAGGTAGGCCCAGGTCAGGTCGTAGAAGTCCTGCGAGGTGCGCAGCACGTCGGCGCCCTGGTAATACAGGTCGAGAAATTCCTGCAGGTTGTTGAAGGCGTAAGCCTTGCGCAGGGTTTCGACATCGCTCCACGGCAGGGCGATCTTGTTGCGTTCGGCCAGGGCGAACAGCAACTCAGGCTCCAGCGAGCCTTCCAGATGCAGGTGCAGTTCGGCCTTGGGCAGGGCGTTGAGCCAATCGTACATATTCTTTTCTCATCAGGTGCAGATGGCGGCCATTCTACAGATGCGCGCCGAAACAATTGGCAAAACCTGACCAAGCGATCCATCACACCGCTTGCGGCTCGCGCCGATAGGCGTAGGTATCGGCGAAGCGCGACAGCAGGAATTCGGCGCAGGTGGTGGTCGGATATTTCGCCGGATGCTGTGCGTCCTGGCAACCGGGCAGGCATTCGATACGGGTGTCCGGGTGCGGCTCGGCGAAGAACGGCATCGAATAGCGATCCACCCCCAGCGGGCTGATCACCCGATGCGGGGTCGAGCGATAACGGTCGTTGCTCCAGCGCGCCATCATGTCGCCGAGGTTGACCACGAAGGTGCCGTCAATCGGTGGCGCGTCGATCCATTCACCGTTGATGTTCTTCACTTGCAGGCCGCCGGCGCTGTCCTGGTAGAGCAGGGTGATGCAGCCGTAATCGGTGTGCGCTCCGGCGCCTTGCTGTTCGGCGCTGCTGGCGGTGTGGCGTGGTGGGTAGTGGATCATCCGCAGTACGCTGACCGGCTCAACGAAGCGCGAATCGAAGAAGTCGCGCTCGATCCCCAGCGCAATCGTCATCGCCCGCAGCAGGGTTTGCGCGAGGGCCTGCATGTCGAGGTAGTGCTGCTCCAGCAGCGTTTCCCAACCGGCTATTGGCGGATGACGATTCGGCCCGCGCAGCGGTTTTTCCGCGAGCACCTCGGGATGATCCGCCGGCAAGTGCAGGCCCATGTCGAAGGTTTCCTTGAGGTCGCTGGGTTTGTCCGGGTCGAGCTGTTCGGTGGCGATGGCGCCGTAGCCGCGATGGTGGCGGGTCTGGGTGATGTCGATCCTGAGTTTTTCTTCGGTCGGTTGCGCAAAAAAACGCTGGGCGTAGTCGAGCAGCGAGTCGATGCGCTGTGCGGAAATCGGGTGGCCCTTGATGTAGAAAAAGCCCCATTCGCGGCAGGCCTGGTCGATCTGTGCGGCGACGGCGGGCCAGGCGTTTTGGTCGTTGGTGTAGAGCGGTGAGATGTCGATGATCGGGAGCTGATCCATACACAATCCTTGAGAACACTGAAGATCCAAATGTGGGAGCGGGCTTGCTCGCGAAGGGGCCGTGTCAGTCAATACATGCGTTGGCTGATACACCGCTTTCGCGAGCAAGCCCGCTCCCACAGGGGAATGGTGGTGGGGCCGGAATTACTTCGGCATCTCTGCCTTCATCCCTTCCACGTAATAGTTCATCGACGCCAATTCGGCATTGGTTGCGCTCACCCCAGCAGGGATCTTCTCCACGCCGGCCTGATCCTTGATCGGCCCGGTGAACGGTTGCAACTTACCGCTCTTGATGTCGGCAATGATCTGCTCGGCCTCGGCTTTCACCGGTGCCGGAACCAGATCGCTGATCGGCAGTTCAACCGTGCCTTCCTTCAGCCCGCCCCAGTAGTCCTGGGATTTCCAGCTGTGGTCGATCACGCTCTGGGTCGCCTGAATGTAGTGCGGTGCCCAGTCGTTGACGATCGAAGTCAGCACCGCTTTCGGGCCGAAGTGCGCCATGTCCGAGGCGTAACCCACGGCGTACACGCCACGCCGTTCGGCGGCCTGAATCGGCGCCGGGCTGTCGGTGTGCTGGAACACTACGTCCACACCCTGATCGATCAGGGCGTTGGCGGCGTCGGCTTCCTTGCCCGGGTCAAACCACGAGTTGACCCACACCACTTTGATCTCGGTGCCGGGGTTGTACTTGTTCAGCGCCAGCTGGATGGCGTTGATGTCGCGGATCACTTCCGGAATCGGGAACGAGGCGACGTAACCGACCTTCTTGGTCTTGGTCATCTTCGCCGCGAGGAAGCCGCCGACGTAACGACCCTCGTAGGTGCGCGCGAGATAGGTGCCGAGGTTCTTGTCCTGCTTGTAGCCGGTGGCGTGTTCGAAGGTGACCTTGGGAAACTGTTTGGCGACTTTCAGCGTCGGGTTCATGTAGCCGAAGGAGGTGGTGAAGATCAGGTCGTAGTTGTCCTTGGCCATGTTGCGGATCACCCGCTCGGCGTCGGCGCCCTCGGCCACGTTCTCGACGTAATTGGTGCTGATCTGCGCGCCGAATTTCTCCGCCAGTGCCTTGCGCCCCTGTTCATGCTGATACGTCCAGCCGTGGTCGCCAATCGGGCCGATGTAGACAAAACCGACCTTCAGCGGATCGGCAGCGCTGGCGCTCAGACTGATCCCCAGACCGATGGCGGCGCACAGCAGTTTGTGCAGCGGACGTATTTGCATGAATTGGAGCTCCATTTTGTTGTGTGTGGTCAGGGGCAATGCAAATTGCTGACCAACAGGACAACAAACAATCCGAAACCGAGGTGCGGCCTTCGCGAGCAAGCCCGCTCCCACATTGGAATGCGATTCCCTGTGGGAGCGGGCTTGCTCGCGAAGAGGCCGGCGGGAACGATAAAAGTGCATGCCTGAAACCCGCTGCAATCGGTTGGTGCGCTAAGGTGTAACGAAACGTTAGCGCCGCGCCGCAGTCAGTAGCTCATTCGAATCTCTCGGCAAAAAGGCCCGCCATGCTCACGATCCTCAAGCAAGAAAGCTTTCTGCTGCTGGCGGTGATTGCCGCGTGCATCGCTTATCCGCTGGAACACTGGATGCTCCACAGCGGGCAGATCGTCGCGCTGATCTGCGGTCTGGTGCTGATCGCCTTCATCGTCGCCGCCTCGATGCGCGTCGCCCATCATGCCGAACTGCTCGCAGAAAAAGTCGGCGACCCCTACGGCACGATGATCCTGACCCTCGCTGCGGTGCTGGTGGAAGTGGTGATCCTGGCGATCATGATGAGCAACGAGGCGTCCGCCACGCTGGTGCGGGACACGATCTATTCGGCGGTGATGCTCGACATCAACGGCATCCTCGGCCTCGCCGCGTTGATGGGCGGGCTCAAGCACGGTGAGCAGTCGTACAACGATGATTCGGCACGCAGCTACAGCGTGATGATCCTCACCGCCATGGGCGTATCGATGGTGGTGCCGGAGTTTATTCCGGCGGCCAACTGGAAGATTTATTCAGCGTTCACCATCGGTGCGATGGTGGTGCTTTACGCGCTGTTCCTGCGCATGCAGGTCGGGCCGCACAGTTACTTTTTCAGCTACAGCTACCCGGATAAACGCCGCAAGAAAGAGCCGGTGGAAGATGAACCGAAACCGCTGAGCCTGACCTGGTCGATCGGCATTCTGGTGTTCGGCGTGGTGGTGATCGGCGCTCTGGCCGAAGTGATGTCCAAGACCCTCGATCTGGGCCTGGAAGGTACCGGTGCACCGCCGGTGATCACGGCGATTCTGGTGGCGGCGATTTCCGCGGCGCCGGAGATTCTGACGGCGTTGCGTGCCGCGTTGGCCAACCGCATGCAATCGGTGGTGAACATTGCGATGGGCGCGTCACTGTCGACGGTGATCCTGACGGTGCCGGTGATGGAAGCGATGGCGCTGTACACCGGTCAGCCGTTTCAGATGGCGATGACCCCGGTGCAGACGGTGATGATCTTCATCACGCTGATTGTCAGTGCGATCAACCTGAATGACGGCGAGACCAATGCCATCGAAGGCATGACTCACTTTGTGCTGTTTGCGACGTTTATCATGCTGTCCCTGCTCGGCCTTTAAGGACCTACACAAATCCAAATGTGGGAGGCGGGTTTCCCCGGGCGGGGGGGGGGGAGGGAGCCTGGTAGCGGAGGAGCGCCACCCCCCCCCGGCCCGCCCCCGCCCCCACG
>NZ_JAJSLU010000011.1:208822-222672 GCF_023063025.1 Pseudomonas sp. YL2
GCTTGCTCGCGAAGGCGGTGTATCAGGCAGCTTGAAACTGCATGACACACCGCCTTCGCGAGCAAGCCCGCTCCCACAGGGTTTAGTGTTGGGTTCAGGTGCCGGCGATCAACTGCCGAGCCGCCTGGCTGTGATCGGCGATCAGGCCTTTGAGATCAAGCCCCTCAACCTGACCGTCCACCACACGCCACTTGCCGCCAATCATCACCCGATCCGCACGATCGGCACCGCACAACAGCAGCGCCGAAATCGGATCATGGCTGCCCGAGAAACGCAGCTCATCGAGCTTGAACAACGCCAGATCCGCCTGCTTGCCCACCGCCAGTTCACCAATGTCGGTACGTCCCAACAGGCTCGCCGAGCCTTTGGTCGCCCAGCCGAGCACGCGTTCCGGGGTGATCTTCTCCGCGCCGTAACGCAGGCGCTGGATGTACAACGCCTGACGCGCTTCGAGAATCATGTTCGACGCGTCGTTGGAGGCCGAACCGTCCACGCCCAGACCGAACAACGCACCGGCATCGGTCAGATCGATGCTCGGGCAGATGCCGGAGGCCAGACGCATGTTCGAACTCGGGCAATGGCAGATACCGGTGCCGGCCTGGCCGAGGCGAGTGATTTCATCCGGGTTGAAGTGGATGCCATGGGCCAGCCAGGTGCGCGGGCCGAGCCAGCCAACGCTGTCCAGATAATCCACGGTGCGCAGGCCGAAACGCTGCAGGCAGAAATCCTCTTCGTCGAGGGTTTCCGCCAAGTGCGTGTGCAGACGCACGTCGAGTTTATTCGCCAGTTCGGCGCTGGCCGACATGATTTCCGGGGTCACCGAAAAGGGCGAGCAAGGCGCCAGAGCGATCTGGATTTGTGCACCATCGCCGCGCTCGTGGTACTCGTGAATCAGGCGCTGACTGTCGTCGAGAATCACCTGACCTTCCTGCACCGTCTGTTGCGGCGGCAGGCCGCCGTCCTTCTCGCCGAGGCTCATCGAACCGCGTGTGAGCATGGCGCGCATGCCCAGTTCACGCACGGTGTCGACTTGCACGTCGATGGCGTTTTCCAGACCGTCCGGGAACAGGTAATGGTGGTCGGCGGCGGTGGTGCAACCCGACAGCAGCAGTTCAGCCAAAGCCACTTTCGTCGCGAGGGCGAGTTTTTCCGGGGTCAGCCTTGCCCACACCGGGTACAGGGTTTTCAGCCACGGGAACAGCGGCTGATTGACCACCGGCGCCCAGGCGCGAGTCAGGGTTTGATAGAAGTGGTGATGGGTGTTGATCAGGCCCGGCAGGATCACATGCTCGCGGGCATCGAACACTTCGTTGCACGGCGCGGACGGTTGCTGACCGGCCGCCAGCACTTCGACGATCACGCCGCCTTGCAGCACCAGACCGCCACGGGCATTGAGCGCGTTGGCCGTGAAAATGGCGAGGGGATTTTTTAACCAGGTACGGGTCGCAGGCATTGTGGCCGGCTCCTCTGAAAGTGGGGTTCAGGGTTGCCAGCTCAGTGTTGCCCTGTCTGCTGATCCAGGGTCGCCGCGTTGGACGAGGTGCGGAGTTTCAAACAAATCACGGCCGCGGGCAAGCCCAATCCGACAGGACACCACCATCCCCTTGTAGGAGTGAGCCTGCTCGCGATAGCGGTCTTTCATTCAATATCATCGGTGACGGACACACTGCGATCGCGAGCAGGCTCACTCCTACAGGGAAGATCTGTGGTGCTTACCAGGGAATGGTTTCACCCTTGTAGTTGATGAAGTGATGCCCGCCTTTGCCGGTATACGCATTCACCTGATCAATCAGCCCACGAGTGCTGGTCTCTACATCCAGGTCGGCACCTTCACCGCCCATGTCCGTCTTCACCCAGCCCGGGTGCAGCGACAGTACGGTGAGTTTCTGCTCGCCCAGTTGCGTGACGAAACTGTTGGTCATCGAGTTCAGCGCGGCCTTGCTCGCCTTGTACAGCGCCAGCTCCGGGGCGTCGGGGACGGTGACGCTGCCCAGACCGGAACTCATGAACGCCAGCACGCCGCTGCCGTCACGGATCTGCCCGACGAAGCGCTGCGCCAGGTTGATCGGCGCCACGGCGTTGGTGAAAAACAGTTGGCCGACTTCGGCCAGTGTCGCGCCGCCCGGGGTTTGCACTTCCGGACCTTTGACCCCGGCGTTGACGAACAACAGGTCGAAGGTCTCGCCCTTGAGCTGCTGGCTCAGGGCGATCACCGCTTGCTGGTCGTCCATGTCGAGTTTCTCGATCCGCACCTTGCCCAGCGCTTGCAGCGCCTCGGCCTTTTGCGGATTGCGCACGGTGGCGGTCACTTGCCAGCCTTCGGCCAACAGGGTTTTCACCAACCCGAGGCCCAAGCCACGGGAGGCGCCGATGATCAGTGCGTTTTTTGCCTGGGACATGACTCGGTTCCTTGAAGATTACGGTTCACGGATTCAATGGACACGCCTGACCCAGCCGTAGTTGCAACACTCGTCGCAACACATCGAGCCGGGTCTCAAAAGAGCTGTTGATCCCGAAGCATACTCCAGGCTCTAGCGTGGTTGCTTCTCGAATTCGCAGGCCGCTCAGCGGTGTTCGCAAATCTGTACACAACACGGACACTGTGGGAGCTGGCTTGCCAGCGATGAGGCCAGTGACATCACCGCCCTAATGCCCGGCCTGCCACGGCTGCCCCAACGACACCGGCGCATACAACCGAGTCCGCACCGCATCGCGCGACAACAGCACCAACACCACAATCGTCGCCACATACGGCAGCATCGCCAGCAGACTCGACGGAATCGCCAGCCCCAAGCCCTGCGCCACCAGATGCAGGATGCTGGCGAGGCCAAACAGATAAGCCCCGAGCAACAAGCGCCACACCCGCCAACTGGCAAACACCACCAGCGCCAGGGCAATCCAGCCGCGTCCGGCGGTCATGTTCTCGGCCCACATCGGCGTGTACGCCAGCGACAGATACGCCCCGGCCAAACCGGCCATCGCCCCGCCGAACAGCACCGCCAGCGTGCGCACGGTCAGCACCGGCAGGCCCATCGCACTGGCCGCGTCCGGGTTCTCACCAACGGCCTGAATGATCAGCCCGACACGGCTTTTGATGATCACCCAAGCCACCAGCGCAAACAGCGCGAACGACAGGTACACCAGCAAGTCCTGAGCAAACAGCATGCGCCCGATCAGCGGAATCTCACTCAAGTACGGAATCGCCAACGGCTCGAATCCGGCCAACGGCTTGCCGACCCACGCCGCGCCGACAAAGGTCGACAGGCCCACACCGAAGATCGTCAGCGCCAGCCCGGTCGCCACCTGATTGGCGTTGAACACCAGCGCCACCAGGGCAAACAGCGATGACAAGAGCATCCCCGCGAGCATCGCCAGCAACACGCCGAGCCACAGGTTGCCGCTGTTGAGGGCGACGATAAAACCGATCACCGCGCCAAACAGCATCATTCCTTCCTGCCCGAGGTTGAGCACGCCGCTCTTCTCGCAGATCAACTCACCCAGCGCCACCAACAACAGCGGCGTGCCGCAGCGCACCATGGCGTAGAAAATATTGCTCAGCAGATCGATATCCATCACAGCGCTCCGGCGGTTACGGCGGTGGTCGACGCGCGCCGTGTCCAGCGCAGTTTCAGACGTGGCCGATAGAGAATCAGCACGTCGCAGGCCAGCAGGAAAAACAGCATCATTCCCTGAAACAGTTGGGTGATGGCTTGCGACAGGTTCAGGGTCATCTGCGCGCTCTCGCCGCCGATGTACAGCAGCGCCATCAGCAGGCTTGAGAACAGAATCCCGATCGGGTTCAACCGCCCGAGAAACGCCACGGTGATTGCTGCATAGCCATAGCCCGGCGAGACTTGCGGCACCAATTGCCCGATCGGCCCGGTCACTTCGCAAACCCCGGCCAGCCCGGCCAAACCACCGCTGATCAACAGCGCGAGCCAGATCAGACGTTTTTCGCGAAAGCCGACGAACCCCGCCGCACGTTTATCCAGACCGAGCACTTTGATCTGGAAACCGACAAAGCTTTTCTGCAGCAACACCCACACCGCAACCAGTGCGAGCAGGGCGAAATACACCCCGGCGTGCACCCGGCCATCCTCCATCAGCAGCGGCAGGCGGCTGGCGTCGCCGAACATCGCCGACTCGGGAAAGTTGTAGCCGGCCTGATCCTTCAGCGGCCCGTGCACGCAGAACAGCAACAGGTTCAGCGCGATGTAATTGAGCATGATGCTGGTGAGGATTTCGTTGGCGTTGAAGCGCGTGCGCAGCCATGCCGTCAGCCCGGCCCAAGCGGCCCCGGCGAAGGTCCCGGTGAGCAGAATCAGCACCAGTGCCCAACGGCTTTGCAGGTCGATGATGTTCACCGCCAAGGCACTGCCGGCGAGTGCACCGAGGAGCAACTGACCTTCGGCGCCGATGTTCCAGATCCGCGCTTGATAAGCCACCGCCAAGCCTAATGCGCAGAGCAGAATCGGCAGCGCCTTGACCAGCAGTTCGGAGACGCCATACACATCGCTGACCGGAGCGATCAACAGCGTGTGCAAGGTTTGCAGCGGCTCATGTCCCAGAGCGATGAACAGCAGCGAGCCGCAACCGAGGGTCAGCAGCGCCGCCAGCAATGGCGAGCACCACAGCATCAGGCGCGATTGCTGGCCACGGGGTTCGAGGGAAAGCAGCATGTTGGGAAACTCCGTCAGGCCGTGGCCGATGAATGCGGGTGGTTGATGTGCCCGGCCATCCAGCCACCGACATCGCTCAGCAGGGTGTCGGTGGTGTTCTGCAGCGGCGACAGACGCCCCGCGCACAGGGCGCCGAGGCGGTCGCTGATCTGGAACAGTTCGTCGAGGTCTTCGGAGATCACCAGGATCGCCGCGCCGGCATCGCGCAGGGCAATCAGCGCGCGGTGAATGGTCGCCGCCGCGCCCACGTCGACGCCCCAGGTCGGGTGCGCGGCGATCAGCAGTTTCGGTTGCTGGAGGATTTCCCGGCCGAGAATGAATTTCTGCAGATTGCCGCCGGACAGGCTGCGCGCGGTCGCGTGAGTGCCCGGGGTTTTCACCCCGAAGCGCTGAATGATCTGTTGGGCGAGGGCTTCGACTTTATTGCGCTCGATCAAACCGTTGCTCACCAGCCCCTGTTGAAAGGCCGTGAGCAAGGCGTTGTCGGCAAGGCTCAGTTCCGGCACCGCACCGTGGCCCAGGCGTTCTGCCGGGACGAACGCCAGACCGAGTTGGCGCCGCGCATCCGGACGCAAATCGGCGACCGCTTGCCCGGCGAAACGAATCGTTGTCGCGCCGTCGCGGGGCAGGGTTTGTTCACCGCTGAGCAGGGCGAGCAACTCATCCTGGCCATTGCCCGCGACCCCGGCGATGCCGACGATTTCGCCGCCGCGCACTTGCAGGTTGATGTCGCTCAACGAGCAGCCGAAGGGATCGGGGTTGTGCCAGCTCAAGCCGTTGACCTGTAGAAAGTCCGTACCGCCACTGACTTTCGGGTATTCGCCGATCAACGCCGCCGCTTCGCCGACCATCATCTGCGCCAATTGCTGATCCGAGCATTCGGCCGGCAGGCAATGCCCGGCGACCCGCCCGCCGCGCAAGACCGTGGCGCTATGGCACAGCGCGCGCACTTCCGCGAGCTTGTGGCTGATAAACAGAATGCTGCAGCCCTCGGCGGCGAGGCGGCGCAGGGTGTTGAACAGTTCGTCGGCCTCTTGCGGCGTCAGCACCGACGTCGGCTCGTCGAGGATCAGCAGGCGAATGTCCTGCATCAGGCAACGAATGATCTCCACCCGTTGCCGCTCGCCAATCGACAGGCTGTGGACAAGTCGCTCCGGCTCCAGCGCCATGCCGTAGCGGCGCGACACTTCGCGAATTTTCGGCTCAAGCTGTTTCGGCGTACCGGCCTCGGCGCCCATTGCCAGAGCGATGTTCTGCGCGACGCTGAGGGTTTCGAACAGCGAGAAATGCTGGAACACCATGCCGATGCCCAACTGCCGGGCCTGCGCCGGGTTGCGAATATTTACTCGCTGACCCTGCCAGAGCATTTCCCCCGTATCGGCCTGGGTCACGCCGTAGATGATCTTCATCAAGGTACTTTTGCCCGCGCCGTTCTCACCGAGCAGCGCGTGGATTTCCCCGGGCGCGATGCACAGGTCGATGGCGTCATTGGCCAGACAACCGGGGTAGCGTTTGCTGATCTGGCGCAGTTGCAGGCGCGGCGTTGAATCTGGGCTTGGCATGACAGGCTCGACTGACTTGGAGATGTGCCTGTGGATAAAGCAATTTCCTGGCCATTGAGTCAGGAACGCCCGCCGTAACTGTTGCCGCGTGCCGGCGGCAGAGCGTCGCGCTGAAAAACGCAGCAGGAGCGGGCACCAATTCAGCGCAAAGCTGTTGATCCGGCTCCACTTTTGCACCGTGACGAACTGGTTAAAAAACGAGCAGCCGGGTCGAAGCTATACAGAACCTGCGACTGCGCCAGCCATGAACGGCTTATCCACAGGTTGTTCCACAGTATTTGTGCGCAATTGGAAATCCTCGGCATAAGCGCTGCGGTGCTATCTCCCAATGGTGATAAAAAGCGCTAACTATCTGTTTTTACGTGGGATTTATCTTTTTTCATGCGCAGTGGACGAAAAGTGAGCAAATCGCGCAAAGCCACGTGACAGAAGGGTTACAGCCATATGTGCTCAGGTTATCCACAGTCGGGTGCACAGCAGATGTGGGCAAGTTGCTGGAATATAGAAATCCGTCGATGCCCTAAAAGATCGCAGCCTTCGGCAGCTCCTACAGGGAAACGCAAAGTCCTGTGCAGGAGCTGACGAAGGCTGCGATCTTTTGCTCTTCTAACGCTGCAGCACTATCCGCCCACGGCTGAGATCCGCCAGCTGCGTTTGCAACAACTCGATCTGCGCCTCACCCACCGCCAACTGCAACTCAACACCATTGGCGGTGAAGTTTTCTTCGACGACCAACCCACCCAGGTCCGCCACCCGCAGCTTCACCAACGCCAACTCGGCAAAGCCGCAGGCACAACTGAGCGGCACACGGCTGATCAACTCGACTTTTGCCGCCGCTTGCAGGCACTTGTTCGCGCCGCCGCCATAGGCTCGGGCCAAACCGCCGGTGCCCAGTTGAATGCCGCCATACCAGCGGATCACCAGCACCGCGACCTGATCGCAATCCTGCGCTTCGATGGCCGCCAGAATCGGCCGTCCGGCGGTGCCGCCGGGTTCGCCGTCGTCGTTGCTGCGGTATTGCGCACCGAGTTTCCACGCCCAGCAGTTGTGCGAGGCATTCAAGTCGCTGTGTTGTTCGAAGAACGCCTGCGCGTCTGCGGGGCTGCCGATCGGCGCGGCGAAGGTGATGAAGCGGCTTTTGCGAATCTCTTCGCGGTACTCGCAAAAACCGCTGAGGGTGAAAGGCATAAACGTCTTAAATAGTCGGGGTGAGGCCGCAGCCTTTGAGAATGATGCGGATCAGGTTGTTGCCGGCGTCTTCCATGTCCTGCTTGGTCAGCTTGCTGCGACCGCTGACGCGGCAGATCTGCGTGGCGAAATCGGCGTAATGCTGGGTGCTGCCCCACAGCAGGAAAATCAGGTGCACCGGATCCACCGGGTCCATCTTGCCGGCATCGATCCAGGCCTGGAACACGGCTGCGCGGCCCTGGAACCAGGCGCGGTAATCCTGGTTGAAATACTCGGTCAGGCATTCGCCACCGCTGATCACTTCCATCGCAAAGATCCGCGAGGCTTGCGGTTGGCGGCGGGAGAATTCCATCTTGGCGCGAATGTAGCGGGTCAGCGCTTCGGCCGGATCATCCTCGGCGGTCAGGGTGTTGAAGGTGCTGTCCCACAGCTCGATGATGTTGCTCAGCACCGCCACGTACAACCCAAGCTTGTTGGTGAAGTAGTAATGCAGGTTCGCCTTGGGCAACCCGGCATTCTGCGCGATGGTGTTCATGCTGGTGCCTTTGTAACCGTGACGGGCGAACTCGTCTTCGGCGGCTTTGAGGATGGTCTCTTCGTTCTTCTGACGAATGCGGCTGGCGGGTTTGCCGCCGTGAGCAGGGACTTCAAAGGTCATAGGCACTTCCGGTTTGTCTGTGGGTGCAACCAGTTGCGTTGATAACGCACCCACAGGCATCCGACAAGTCCTGATGCAATAAAACCGTTACGCCTGTTCGATCTTGTTCAGCGCTGCGGCGGATTCGACGCGGGTGGTTTTCGCCTCCGGCAGCAACAGGCAGAGGATGATCGCGGTCAGGCCACCGCTGGTGATCGCCGAATCGAACAGGTTTTGCACCAGTTTCGGCAACAGATGCAGAAGGTTCGGTTGCGCGGCAATGCCCAGGCCTACGCCGAGCGAGGTGGCGATGATCAGCATGCTGCGTCGGTCCAGCGGCGACTGCGCGAGAATCCGAACACCGGCTGCCGCCACGCTGCCGAACATCACCAGGGTGGCGCCGCCGAGCACCGGTTTGGGGATCTGCTGCAGCACCGCGCCGATCATGGGGAACAGGCCAAGACAAAACAGAATCGCGCCGATGTACAGCCCGACGTAGCGGCTGGCCACGCCGGTCAACTGGATCACGCCGTTGTTCTGCGCAAACGTGGTGTTGGGGAAGGCGCTGAAGGTGGCGGCGATCATGCAGCTCACGCCGTCACCGAGCACGCCGCCGCGCAGTCGGCTTATATAGGAGGGGCCGCTGATCGGCTGGCGGGCAAGCATGCAATTGGCGGTGAGGTCGCCGACGGTTTCGATGGTGCTGATCAGATAAATCAGCGCGACCGGCAGGAAAGCTGTCCAGTCAAAGCTGAAACCGAACTTGAACGGTGCAGGAAGACTGACCAGCGGCAAGTCAGGCAATGCCTGCGGAACCAGTTTCCCGCTGAACCACGCGGCCAGACTGCCAAGCAGCAGTCCGATAATGATGGCCGACAGCCGCACCCACGGCGTGTTCGAGCGATTGAGCAGGATGATCGTCAGCAACACGAACACCCCCAGTGCCAAATTGCCCGGCGCCCCGAAGTCCGGGGCATTGAAACCGCCGCCCAGATCGGTGATGCCGACCTTGATCAGACTGACGCCGATCAGGGTGATGACAATCCCGGTCACCAGCGGCGTGACGACCCGGCGTAATTGACCGATGAAACGGCTGAGGACGATCTGCACCACGGCGCCGAAAAAGCATACGCCGAAGATCATCGCCAGAATGTCCTCCGGGCTGCCGCCACGCTGCTTGACCAGAAACCCGGCCGACAGCACCGCGCCGAGAAAGGCGAAACTGGTGCCCTGCAAACAGATCATCCCGGCGCCGATGCCGAACGGCCGTCGCGCCTGAATAAAGGTGCCGACCCCGGAAACCATCAGCGCCATGCTGATCAGGTACGGCAAGTGTGCGGTCAGGCCGAGGGTCGAGCCGATCACCAGCGGCGGGGTGATGATGCCAACGAAACTGGCGAGCACGTGTTGCAGGGCGGCGAGGATCGCGGCGGGTGGTTTTGGGCGGTCGTCGAGGCCGTAGATCAGGTCGCTGGACGGTTCAGAATCTGGCTGCATGGCTTAAGGCTTCTTGTTGAAGGATCGGGGTTGATCCTGCTTTGCAAAAAGCTGTCCACTTGCTCAGGTTATTCAGTGATTTTGTGGTTGAAAACCTTATCTGTCGGGCCTTGCAGGATTTTTCAACGCGTCGCCGCCAGACTCTCCAGAAAACTTTCCAGCACCAAATGAGGGCGCCGCCCCTTGCGCGTGACCGATGCCAGACTCAAATCATAAAAACGTGTCGTCGATTTCAGCGCACGCAAGCGACCTTGCTGCACCCACAGGCTGGCGTAGTGATCCGGCAGATAGCCGATATAGCGCCCGGTCAAAATCAGAAACGCCATGCCCTCACGGTCAGACGCACTGGCGGTGCAGTTGAGTGCCTGGTAATGCGCCTGAATCTCCGCCGGCAAACGAAAGGTCGGGGCAATCGCGTCCTGACTATTAAGACGTTCGTCATCCAGTTGCTTGTCATCGACATAAAACAGCGGATGACCCACCGCGCAATAAAGCAGCGAGCGCTCGCTGTACAACGGCTGATATTCCAGCCCCGACAGTGCGCTGGCCTGCGGCACCACGCCGACATGCAGGCGACCGTCGAGCACGCCTTGTTCGACTTCGTTGGGAGCGATCATGCGGATCTGGATCTGCACGTCCGGCCCGCGTTCCTTCAACTGTGCGAGGGCGTGGGTGATGCGCATGTGGGGCAGGGTGACGAGGTTGTCGGTCAGGCCGATGATCAACTCGCCACGCAGGTGTTGGTGCAGGCCGTTGACCTCGGTGCGGAAACTTTCCAGCGCACTTAACAGTTGCAGCGCTGACTGATAAACCTCGCGGCCCTCTTCGGTCAGCGAGAACCCGGCGCGGCCGCGCTGGCACAAACGCAGGCCGAGGCGCTGTTCGAGATCGCTCATCTGCTGGCTGATCGCCGAGCGACCGATGCCAAGCACGGTTTCCGCCGCCGAGAAGCCGCCGCACTCCACCACGCTGCGGAAAATCCGCAGCAGGCGAATATCAAAATCACTGACCTGGGCCAGCGGATCGGGGCGGCGACTGCTCATGCTGTTGTTCTCATCGTTTAGCAGGCTTCTAACTGAAGGTTAGAAAAGTTGGATTTCACCGACTTTATCCGCGTGGCAATTTAGCTGCAACAACGCTTTTTATCTCCCTGATGCTTATGCCCTGCGAGGTTTTGCCCGATGAACATGCCTGAAAACGCGCCGTCGCCACTGGCCAGCCAACTGAAGCTGGACGCGCACTGGATGCCGTACACCGCCAACCGCAACTTCCAGCGCGATCCGCGTCTGATCGTGGGTGCCGAAGGCAGTTGGCTGTTCGATGACAAGGGCCGCAAGATCTACGATTCGCTGTCCGGTCTGTGGACCTGCGGCGCCGGGCACATCCGTAAAGAAATTCAGGAAGCGGTATCCAAACAACTGGGCACCCTCGATTACTCGCCAGGCTTCCAGTACGGCCATCCGCTGTCGTTCCAGCTCGCCGAGAAAATCACTGACCTGACCCCGGGCAACCTGAACCACGTGTTCTTCACCGACTCGGGCTCCGAGTGCGCCGACACTGCGGTGAAGATGGTTCGTGCCTACTGGCGTCTGAAAGGTCAGTCAACCAAGACCAAAATGATCGGCCGTGCCCGTGGCTACCACGGTGTGAACATCGCCGGCACCAGCCTTGGCGGCGTCAACGGCAACCGTAAACTGTTCGGTCAGGCGATGATGGACGTCGATCACCTGCCGCACACGCTGCTGGCCAGCAACGCATTCTCCCGTGGCATGCCGGAGCAGGGCGGTATCGCCCTGGCCGATGAGCTGCTGAAGTTGATCGAACTGCACGACGCTTCGAACATCGCGGCAGTCTTCGTTGAACCGATGGCCGGTTCCGCTGGCGTACTGGTTCCGCCTCAGGGTTACCTGAAGCGTCTGCGCGAGATCTGCGATCAGCACAACATCCTGCTGGTATTCGACGAAGTGATTACTGGTTTCGGCCGCACCGGCTCGATGTTCGGCGCCGAGAGCTTTGGCGTGACCCCGGACCTGATGTGCATCGCCAAGCAAGTCACCAACGGCGCGATTCCGATGGGCGCAGTGATTGCCAGCTCCGAGATCTACCAGACCTTCATGAATCAGCCGACTCCGGAATACGCGGTGGAATTCCCCCACGGCTACACCTACTCGGCCCACCCGGTGGCGTGCGCCGCTGGCCTGGCGGCACTCGACCTGCTGCAAAAGGAAAACCTGGTGCAGAGCGTGGCCGAAGTCGCGCCGCATTTCGAAAATGCCCTGCACGGCCTGAAAGGTTCGAAGAACGTCATCGATATCCGTAACTACGGCCTGGCCGGTGCGATCCAGATTGCGGCCCGTGACGGCGACGCCATCGTGCGTCCATTCGAAGCCGGCATGGCCCTATGGAAAGCCGGGTTCTACGTACGCTTCGGCGGCGACACCCTGCAGTTCGGCCCAACTTTCAACAGCAAGCCACAAGACCTCGATCGTCTGTTCGACGCGGTTGGCGAAGTGCTGAACAAGCTCGACTGATTTTTCCCTCTATATATACCTGCGAATAACAGGCGCCCCATGTGGGCGTCTGTACACAAGAATTCAGGAGTTTTCGATGAGCGTTATCCCGCATTTGATCAATGGCGAACTGGTGACCGAGAACGGTCGCGCGGTTGATGTGTTCAACCCGTCCACCGGTCAGGCGATCCACAAGCTGCCGCTGGCCACCCGCGAAACCATTCAACACGCGATCGACGCCGCCAAGGCTGCGTTCCCGGCATGGCGCAACACTCCTCCGGCCAAGCGTGCCCAGGTGATGTTCCGCTTCAAGCAACTGCTGGAGCAGAACGAAGCACGCATCTCGCAATTGATCAGCGAAGAACACGGCAAGACCCTCGAAGACGCCGCCGGTGAACTGAAGCGCGGTATCGAGAACGTCGAGTTCGCCTGCGCCGCCCCGGAAATCCTCAAGGGCGAATACAGCCGCAACGTCGGCCCTAACATTGACGCCTGGTCGGACTTCCAGCCACTGGGCGTGGTTGCTGGCATCACGCCATTCAACTTCCCGGCGATGGTCCCACTGTGGATGTACCCGCTGGCGATCGTCTGCGGGAACTGCTTTATCCTCAAACCGTCCGAGCGTGACCCAAGCTCGACGCTGCTGATCGCTCAACTGCTGATCGAAGCCGGTCTGCCGAAAGGCGTGCTGAGCGTGGTGCATGGCGACAAGACTGCAGTGGACGCGCTGATTGAAGCGCCGGAAGTCAAAGCGCTGAGCTTTGTTGGTTCGACGCCGATTGCCGAATACATCTACGCCGAAGGTACCAAGCGCGGCAAACGCGTTCAGGCACTGGGCGGCGCGAAGAACCATGCGGTGCTGATGCCGGATGCGGATCTGGACAACGCAGTCAGCGCGCTGATGGGCGCGGCCTATGGTTCTTGCGGTGAGCGCTGCATGGCGATTTCGGTCGCAGTGTGTGTCGGCGATCAGGTAGCGGATGCGCTGGTGGCGAAACTGGTCCCTCAGATCAAGGCGCTGAAAATCGGTGCCGGCACTTCGTGCGGTCTGGACATGGGGCCACTGGTGACCGGTCAGGCGCGGGACAAGGTCAGTGGTTATGTCGATGACGGTGTGGCAGCGGGCGCGACCTTGGTCGTCGATGGTCGCGGCTTGAGCATTCCGGGTAACGAAGAGGGCTTCTTCCTCGGCGGCTGCCTGTTCGACAACGTTACCCCTGAAATGCGCATCTATAAGGAAGAGATCTTCGGGCCGGTGTTGTGCGTGGTTCGGGTCAACAGCCTGGAAGAGGCGATGAAGCTGATCAACGATCACGAATACGGCAACGGCACCTGCATCTTCACTCGTGATGGTGAAGCGGCGCGTCTGTTCTGCGACGAAATTGAAGTCGGCATGGTCGGCGTCAACGTACCGCTGCCGGTTCCTGTGGCTTACCACAGCTTCGGCGGCTGGAAGCGCTCGCTGTTCGGCGACCTGCATGCCTATGGCCCGGATGGTGTGCGCTTCTATACCCGTCGCAAAGCCATTACCCAGCGCTGGCCGCAGCGTGCGAGCCATGAGGCTTCGCAGTTTGCTTTCCCTAGCTTGTAAGTAGCAGGTCATGACGAAGGCCGACCTCTAGAGGTCGGCCTTCGTGTTTTCGTGATTTTTTTGGCCGATATGACAGAAATGTGAAAAAAAGCGGGTGACGGCAGATTCTGGGGGTCTATAATTCGCCCCACTTCCGGCGCAGTCGGAACGGGAAACTCCTTGAGATTCAACGAGGTACGCAGGTTT
>NZ_JAJSLU010000012.1:0-32522 GCF_023063025.1 Pseudomonas sp. YL2
TATGCGAATACTGCTGATCAGACTGAATGCCATGCTGCGAGACGGCACAGAGTGGCGGTGACGAACGGTGGTAGTAAGACAGTTGCTCCCACATTTGGAATGCATTTCCCCTGTGGGAGCGGGCTTGCTCGCGAAGAGGCCGGTATTGCCAACACATGAACCGGGTCAGACCCAAGCCACCGCCAACAACCCCGCCCCCACATTTGGAATGCATTTCCCCTGTGGGAGCGGGCTTGCCCGCGAAGAGGCCGGTATTGCCAACACATGAACCGGGTCAGACCCAAGCTACCGCCAACAACCCCGCCCCCAACACCAGACACAGCGGCGAATACACCCAGGTATCCAGCCGCGCAAACCGCGACCCCTTCACTTCCTTGAAAAACCCCACCAGATTCGAATCGCCGATCGCCCGGGCGAACATCAATAACGCAATCGCACTGATCACCCATTGCAACGCTTTGTGATGCACCGCCGGCATGCCCCAGCCGACCCGCATGCACACCAGCGCGGCAATCACCAACAATGCTGCCGCTACCAGCAAGGTAATCCAGCCTGACGGTTTGAACGCCGGTCGCACCGTCGCCACCAGTCCTCGCACCGGCACTTGCGGTACCGCCGCCACCGCCGCCCATTGCCCACCCAGCGCCCAATACACGTGTACCAGGCTGATTGCCGCAAATATCGTCACCAGCCATTGAGCCAACACAAAGGTCATGGTCGAGAATCCTTTCGAGGGATTTGAACAAAACATCCTAGTCGGCATTTTTTGAAGTGCACGACCGATCAGCGGTACGGTAAAGTGCCGCCCCATGAAATTCACCCGTTCCGATCGTTCACTGCTGGCCTGGATGCTTTATTGCTGCGTCCTGTTCAACGTGTTCGCCTGCAGCATCGGTCACGGGCAAATGGTCGGGATGCAGCTCAACGGCATCGGCGGGCAGTTCTGTACGGTCGACCCGGCCACCCAAGCGCCACTGACCAGCAATCCCAGCGAAGAACAATTGCCGACCCTGTCCAAGGCGTTCGGCTGCCCGCTGTGCTCGGTCGGCGGCGGCATGGGCCCGGCGTTCAACTCCAGCCTGACCCTCGCGGTTCTGCCCGAACAGCACAGCCCGCCACTGGCGCCCATCGTCAGTGCTGACCTCCCTGCCCGCTTCACCTGGCCCTCGGCCAACCCTCGCGCCCCACCGCTCGCCTGAGTGTCTTTGCCTTTTTGATTTTTCAGCCCACTGCGCCAACGCGCGGCGTTCGCCTGTGCGCTGATTCCTAGACAAGCATTCAGGATTCAACGATGAAACATATTCCTCTGCTGGCGAGCCTGTGCGGCTGCCTGTCCCTTAACGCCTGGGCGCAATCCACCGTGGATCTGGCGCCGATCACCATCGACGGCGAATCCACCAGCGAACCGGGCCTGAGCCTCGATCAATCCAGCGGCATGGCTTCGCGTCTCGGCTTGAGCGTGCGCGACACACCTGCGTCAGTGGCCGTCGCCAACCGCAACGACATCGAACGCCGCGGCGCACAGAACTTCCAGGACGCCGCCAACACCCTGCCCGGGGTCAATGCCAGCGCACCACCGGGCTTTGGCGGATTCGTCTCCTATCGCGGTTTCACCAGCAGCCAGATCACCCAGATGTTCAATGGCATCAACGTCTCCGGGGGCCTCGCCCGGCCGGTGGATTCATGGATCTATGATCGGGTCGAACTGGTGGGCGGTCCGTCTTCGCTGATCAACGGCGCAGGCTCGGTCGGCGGCTCGTTGAACTACGTGACCAAACTGGCGACCCGCGATGAACAAGCCGCTGAAGGTCGCGTCAGCTACGGCAGTTACGACACCACCGAAACCGCGTTCGGCCTCAACCATGCGCTGACCGCTCCGAGCGCCGCCGTGCAGCACTACGCACGGCTCGACGTCAGTCACAACACCAGCAACGGCTACATCGACCGCCAGCAACGCGATGCCTGGAGCGTGGCGTTTTCCTTGCTCAGCGACCTCACGCCGGATCTGTCGCACACCCTGGCCCTGGAATATCAGGACGAACACGAAGACAGCCCGTACTGGGGCACGCCGGTACTCAACCCCAAAGCCGGCGAGTTGAAAATCGACAAACACAACCGCTTCAACAACTACAACGTCGAGGACGGGCGCTACGAACAGCGCACGATCTGGGTGCGTTCGATCATCGATTACCGGATCAACGACAGCACCACTCTGCGCAATACGCTGTATCACCTCGACAGCCAACGCGACTACCGCAACCTCGAAACCTATCAGTACAACGCCGACAACACCGCAGTGAACCGCTCCACCGCCTATCAAGTACGCCATCAGGGTGAGCAGAACGGCAACCAGTTCGAGCTGCGCCACGACAACACCCTGTTCGGCCTCGACACCACTTGGTCCGGTGGTTTCGAGTACAAGGTCAACCAGACCACCAACTCGCCGCTGAATATCAAAGGCGCAAGCACGGTCGATCCGAACAACTACCGTCCGGGGCATTTCTACGATATTCCCGGCACCAACCCGGCACTGATCAGCGACAAGACCAACGAGGTCACCACCAAGGCACTGTTCGTGGAAAACCGTCTGGCACTGACCGACAAACTGGCGTTGCTCACCGGCCTGCGTTACGACGACATCGACCTCGACGTGACCAACCACCGTACGGTGACAGCCGCCAACCCCAAACACCTCAAGCGCAGCTGGGAGCCGGTCACCGGGCGTGTCGGCCTGACTTACCAGTTCATTCCATCGGCCAGCGTCTACGTGCAATACAGCACTGCCGCCGAGCAACCGAATGGCACGCAGGACTTCGATGTTTCCACCGGCAAGCAATGGGAAGTCGGCAGTAAGTTCGACTACCTGGAAGGCCGTGGCTCGGCGACAGTTGCCGCCTACACCATCGAGCGCAAGGACTTCGCTGTGACTGATCCGCTGGACCCGACCAGCAGCATCCCGGTAGGACAGCAAACTTCGAAAGGCATCGAGATCGCCAGCTCCCTGCGGATCACCGACAAGTTGTTGGCCGAAGGCAACTTCGCCTGGGTCGATGCGCAATACGACGACTTCACCGAAAAGAACGCCGCCGGTGCGGTGGTTTCACGCAAGGGCAATACACCGACCAACGTCCCGGATCGGGTCGGCAATCTATGGCTGACTTACGATTTTTCGCCGCAATGGCAAGGTGGGGTCGATGCGCGGTATGTGGCGTCGGTGTATGCGGACACGGCGAACACCATGACCGTGCCGTCGTACACGCTGTTCGGCAGCTTCCTCAGCTACAAGGTCGACTCGCACACCACCGTCACCGGCCGGGTGCGCAACCTGACCAACGAGGTGTATGCCGAGTTTGCGCATGTATCACCAGCTTACTATCTGGGTACGCCGCGCACCTTTGAATTGGCGGTGCAAACTCGATTCTGAGTCGACACTTATCCTGTGGCGAGGGAGCTTGCTCCCGCTGGGTTGCGAAGCAGCCCTGAAATCGGCTGACGCGGTTAATCATTAAAACCGCATTTCCCGAGATAGCGACTGCTCCGCAGCCGAGCGGGAGCAAGCTCCCTCGCCACAGAAGCCCATCTCATTTCAGATCAGCCGCCACCTTATCCGCCACCTCCTTCGGCACCCACGCCTGCCACACTTCCGGATGCGCCTTCATGAAGGCCTCAGCCGCCTGCCGTGGTGCGGTGTGTTTCTCGCTCATCTCGGCCAACGCCTTGTTCAGCGGCTCGATCGGGAAATCCACCTTGCTGAAAAATTCGGCAATCTGCGGATACTGCTTCTGGAACGGCGTAGACACGCCAATCGACAGCTTCGATGCCAGCGAACGGGTCGGTTTCGGATTGGGGTTATCGGCATCGGTCAGGGTCTTCCACGCCTCGGCATCGAACGGTGGCTCTTCCAGTTGCACCAGTTTGAATTTGCCCAGCAATGGCGTCGGCGACCAGTAATAGAACAGCACCGGTTTGCCCCGACGGATCGAAGAGCTGATCTCGGCATCCAGCGCCGCACCCGAGCCACTGCGGAAGTTGGTGTAGTCGTCCTGCAGGCCGTAGGCGGTCAGTTTCTGCTTGTTCACCACTTCCGAGGTCCAGCCGATCGGGCTGTTGAGGAAACGGCCCTTGCTCGGGTTTTCCGGGTCCTTGAACACGTCCTTGTATTTCTTCAGATCACTGACACTGCGCAAATCCGGCGCCAGCGGCGTGATGCCCTTGGCCGGGTCACCCTTGATCACGTACTCCGGCACCCACCAGCCTTCAGTGGCACCCTTGACCGTATCGCCAAGACTGACGACCTTGCCCTCCGCTTCAGCCTTGACCCACACCGGACTGCGCCCGGCCCACTCTTCGCCAATGACCTGAATGTCATTGTTGGCCAGCGCGGTCTCAAGCGTGATGGTGGTGCCGGGCAACGTATCGGTCGGCAAGCCATAGCCCTTCTCGACGATGATCCGCAGAACATCGGTGATCAGGCTGCCGCTTTCCCAGTTCAGGTCGGCAAAATGAATCGGTGCCTGTGCCGCCGCTGCCGGCTGCGCGGCCGTCAGCACACCGAACGAAACCACGCTGGCGGCCAATAGCCGTCGAATTCCTTTCATGCTTTGCACCTCGTGCTGTTCACAGCAATAGCAGGATGGCCTGGCAGAAGACCGCAAGCCTCTGAATACTCAGTCAACTGACTGTAGCCGAGGTTCCTGCTTTTTCCGGGGCCAACCCCGGCGAGGTTATGTTTCAGACTTTTCCTGCAAGCTTTGCAGCTCGCGTCTGACCATGCTGGCGTATTCCGCAGGCCGCAAGGTGTAGATCTGCGCTGCCACCCAGTTAAGCCACGCGCCCTGCAATTCGGCTTTGGCGTTGAACAGGCGCAATGCCTCCTCACGCGCACGGTCGAGGTTCTGCGAATGGAAGTCGGCGCGACTCACACCACCAATCACTCGCTGGCCTTGAACGTGATCAGTTCGCCCTTGCGCCACTTCGCTGCTTTACCGGTAACGGCTTTCAGGGTCTTGGTCAGGCCTTCCTGCAGTTGCTGGTGTGCGGCAAACACCGTCACCACGCTGTGGCCTTCCTTGAACAGGATCGCGTGGCCGTCCGCTGTATCGACAAAGGCGTAATCGCCCAGGCCGTACACCGTGAGTTTGATTTCGCGAAAGCGGATGTCCATCTTGCCGCCTTCACGGCTGGGCAGCACGGCCGCGCTGAAATGATCGCCGACCTTGAGCTTGAGCCCCGGTTTGTCATCGACTACCAACGCACTTTCGGTGTCGATCTCGGCCACGTAAATGCCTTCGGCGTTCTGTTCGGTGATGTAAACAAAACGCGACTGGAACAGCTTGACCAGCTTTGCACGCAAATCACCCAACACGAACAAAGCATGCATATCGAGGTTACTGACTGCCAAAGAAACATCCCCACATCTGAAAAAGTACCCGGCGCCAAAACGCGCACGGCAAAAAAACGGCCAGGCTGATGCTGTTACCGAATGACTTCAGTACACCTGAAACAAGCGGAGCGCCCATACATCACAAGTTCGCAAGACTACTGGAAAGTCAGGCGAGAAACTTGCCTCGATGTTCGCCAGGCCTTGAAGGAAAAATCTTCATTGAAGCGCAACGAAGACGGACTACAAACTTTAGGGAAAAAACTGACGAAAAAAAGCCCTTTTCCGACATATCGCCGGTAAAAAATTGCTTTAGATAGGCACCTGTCGCCAACAGACACTGGCGATTCTAGAGCAGCGATGCTGCTTCCGACTACCCGAACCGACCTGTAACCGTCGGCTATCTCATGAAAAGGACTTCATATGTGCACTCTGACTCACTTTGCCCAGCCCTCCAAACCAGTCATGGATACGCCTTTCGTGCTGCACGGCACTGATTTGCCGGAACTTGCGCAATACGCACAAAGCGTTCAGACCCCACGATTTCAGGTGGTCCCGGCAGGTAACGCGTTCTTTCATATCAAGGAATCTTCCACCGGTCGTGTAAGAGGTTTCCGCGAAGACCATAACGAGGCGTGCGCCCTCGCCCGCTTGCTTGAATCACGGATCGAACTCTTGTCCAACGGCTGCCTCAGATAAAGAGCGAGCGACAGCGCCATTCCGGCACACGCAAAAGGAGTACACGATGGAACTGCCTGCATATGATCTGAAAACCCTGTTCGACCAACTGGGCCTGCCGTCGGAAAACGGGGCAATCGACGACTTCATCGAAGCGCATCCGCTGGACGCTAATACCAAACTGATCGAGGCCGACTTCTGGACGCCGCAACAGGCGCAACTGCTGAAGGAGTGGCTGCGCGCCGACGGCGAAGAAGCGGTGATGGTCGATGAATTGAACGTACGCCTGCACGACGGACGTTAATAAATGTCAGTGCAGGCTGTCGCCAGGCTCGGCCATCAGTTGCGCGAGCCAGGCAGCCTTGCACTCCTCCGCCTCGTCGCGACTGGCGAACGCGGTGCCACGCCGCTCACCATTGAGCAACACCACCCAGCAGACGCTCTGGCCCATCGCGCGCAATCCGGCGGGCACACCACTGCCAATCATCACCGCGACATCGACTCTGCACATACTGACCTCTCGATTTCATTAGCTACCTAACTAACGGCCATGTTAATGACTTCATCGCAGAGGAAACAGCAACGCCCGTGCACAGATTCATTGCGCGAGCGGTAACAATCGATCAGCGCGGATTCTCCGGTTTATAACCCAGGCGCAGTCCGCCCCAATGCCGGCCCTTGACCATGATCGGCACCGACAAGTCGTGCATCAGCTCCCCGGTGTCACGGGTGTAGGTCTGCAGCAACACCGCCTGTTGATGGCTGCCGCAGCGGATCCCGGTGCGGTCGGCGAACTTGCGTTTGGTACGATTACCCACCGCGTCGATCTGCTGGTCACCAGTCAACGGCTGACTGAACGCCAGATTGTGCGTCGGCACATAACCCTGCTGCGTGCAGGCAATCGCGAACACCAACCCCTCATGACGCGGCAGCAACGGCTCCTGGATCGCCGGCAGCACCTGATCGGTGTAGCGGTCGAAACGGGTCTGAAACTTCGCCGGCTGCGTCCCGGGAATCGGTTGATATTGACGGTCGAACAAATCCTCAAGACTGATCCGCCCCTGCTCGACATCCGCCTCGAACCGCGCCGCAATCTGACTCGCGCCCTCACGCGCCAGGTCATAGACGCGCTGGTGATAGTCATCCAGACCGACTTCGGCCAGACGCTCGCTGATGGTTTCCGCCTGCCCTTCCATCTGCACAGCGGCCTCGGCCAGGCGTCGGGTCTGCTGATCGCTGATCGCCAGATCGCTGCGCATCTGCTCGATGGCCTTGAACAGACTGTCGAGCTGCTCGCGATTGGTTTCCGCGCCACGAGCGATTGCACCGACTTGAGTTTCCACCCCAGCCGCCAGCCGCGCGATGTTTTGCAGATGCTGGCCGGTGTTTTCAACTTGTTCGACGCCGGTCTGCAGATCGCTGGACAGCTCGCGGATCTGCTCCACCACTTGCGCCGTACGCTGCTGAATATCGGCGACCATCTCGCCGACCTCGCCGGTCGCCGAGGCAGTCCGCGCTGCCAGACCGCGCACCTCATCCGCCACCACCGCAAAACCACGGCCATGCTCGCCAGCCCGCGCCGCTTCAATCGCCGCGTTCAGGGCGAGCAGATTGGTCTGGCTAGCGATGGACTGAATCACCAAGGTCACCCGTTGAATATCATCGCTGCGCAGGCTCAGGGCTTCGATCAGCTCACGGCTGGCGTTGGCGCGTTGACTGAGTTGATGCATGCGCGCAATCGAATCCACCAGTTCGGTGCGCCCCGTCGCGCTGCTGTGATGCGCCTCGCTGGCGGCGTCCAGCGCTTCACGACTGAGCTGCGAAGTGGCGTGTTCGGTGGCGATCATCACTTCGGCGTTGCTGACAATCTGCGCCGCCGCGTCGAGTTGCGATTCGAGTTTGCTCGCCAGTTGCTTGACGGAAAACGCCACACCGGCGGCTGACAGCGCGTTATGACTGGTGGTGTAGGAAAGATCGCGGGTGAGTTCGGAAATCGCGCTGCCGGCATCGACAGGCGCAGCATCAGGGGTGGCCCGCGAACGCAGGCGCGGCAGCCAGACAATCAGCACCGCCAGCGGCAGGCCGATGTACAGCGACCCTCCACCCAGCGTCATGCCGGCGAGCAACAGCATCAGGGCGATGCTTTGCAGGGTCGGAGCGATCCAGCGGTTTTTCGGCAACAGCACTGGTGCGGGCAAAGCCCCAACCAGAGATCCATCTCTCGTCATATCAACACCCCACGCTTGTTCTCATTGTTGTGACTGCATTAAACGCCACTAGAACGCCATTATCCATGGTCCGTTAGTCGTGGAGTCTGCAGCAAGTCAATGGAACGACGCGTAAAATATCGCAGACGAGCAAAAGCAAAGATCGCAGCCCCGTCAGCTCGTGGAGGAGCTGCCGAAGGCTGCGATCTTTTGCAGGCGCCCCCCATTCAGGGGGCAGCCATGGAATCAGGCCTGACGCTGGTGCTTGTCGATCTGCTCGTGACGCTCTTGAGCTTCGATGCAGTACTTGGTGGTCGGGCTGATCAGCAGGCGTTTCAGGCCGATGGCCTCGCCGCTGTCGTCGCACCAGCCAAAACTGTCTTCCTTGATGCGCTCAAGGGCTTGTTCCAGTTGCGGCAGCATGCGCTGGTCGCGATCGATCGCGTTCACCAGCCAGGTGCGCTCTTCTTCAACCGAAGCCGCGTCCGCCGGGTCGGCCGGAGTGTCCAGGCTTTCGATGGCGATACGGTTTTGCTCAATGCGCTCGTGGGTTTCGACTTTCATGTTCTGCAACAGCTCAGTGAAGAAAGCGTGTTGCTCGGCATTCATGTAGTCATCTGCCGGCATGGCCAGCAACTTGTCCTTTGTCATTGATATCTCTATAAAAAAACGTGCATTAAGGCGAAATAGGGAGCGTTCCGGCGAACCGTGTCCGGTCGACGAAAAGGCATCGTTTATTGCAAACGCCACCCGGCACTCAATTTACGAAGGGGCGGCAGTCTAAGGCCCGTTTGAGGCCTCAGCAACTGTAAATACCGGGAATTTGTCCGACAACAGCCGTAAACGGGTCTGACACAGGCTTCATGGCGGTCATCGGAGTGCGTTTATAGCAAGAAATTCAGTCCAACGGCTGTATATAGAAGACAAACGGCTAACCGAGCGGCAGTTGGTCGCATTTTTTCAGCCATGCCGCCCGCGCAGTGCATCGTTTCAGCTGCGCAGGCGCCGAAAATCTCCCCTGCCAACTGCCCGCACCCCGCCTATCATCAGGCACACCGCAAATAACTGTGGCGAGGGAGCTTGCTCCCGCTGGGTCGCGAAGCGGCCCCCAATTATTGGGCCTGCTGCGCAGTCCAGCGGGAGCAAGCTCCCTCGCCACAGGTTGAACGATCAGCCCGAAGGATAACTTATGCCCCGCCCCGATCTGCCGGCCAACGACGAGCGCCCCCTCGCCAGCCCCCCGATCAATGCCGAGCGTCTGCTGCAACTGATCACCGACGAATACGACACCCTGCCGCGCCAACTCAAGCGCATCGCCAGCTACATGAGCCAGCAAAGCGACCGGATCATGGTCGATCGCATCAGCGACATCGCCCGCGAATGCGAGGTGCATCCGTCCGCCATCGTGCGTTTCTCGCAGCGCTTCGGTTTCAGCGGCTTCAGCGAAATGCAGGCGCTGTTCCGCGCCGCCTACACCCACAAAGCCTCGCCGGTGCACAACTACCAGCAACGCATCCGCAGCATGATCGCCAACCAGTCGCAGCAGGCCAGCGACGGCGACCTCGCCCGCGAATGCATTGACGCCACCCGCTCCGGCATCGAACGCCTGGGCCGTGAACTCGACGACGTCGCCTTCGAAAAAGCCGTCGACCTGATCGTCAACGCCGACAACATCTATGTCGTCGGCGTGCGCCGCTCCTTCGCCGTCGCCGACTACCTCGTTTACAACTTGCAACACACTCACAAACGCATACACCTGGTTTCCGGACTGGGCGGCAGTTATCGCGAGCAGATGCGCAGCGTGCGTAGCGGTGATTTAGTCATCGCCATCAGCTTCACCCCCTACGCCAAGGAAACCCAGCACTGCCTGCGCTACGCCCGGCAACAACAGGCCAACACCCTGATCCTCACCGACAGCCACCTCTCACCTTTGGCCAAAAACGCCAACAGTCTGCTGCTAGTGAATGAGGGCAGCGCATTGGCGTTCCGTTCGCTGAGCGCGACCTTGTGTTTGTGTCAGGCGTTGTTCGTGGCGGTGGCGTATCGGCTGGAATTGAATGTGGATGAGATTCACGAACAAGCCGGTTTTGACGACTGACATTTGCCTCAGGCTCGGCTAGGTTATGCCTTCCCACCGGTTCGACTTGAAGGAACGCGTCATGAAACTGATCGGCATGCTGGACTCCCCCTACGTGCGCCGCGTGGCGATCTCCGCCAAACGCCTCGGCATCGACCTCGAACATGAATCTGTCTCGGTGTTCCGCCACTTCGAGCAATTCCAGCAGATCAACCCGGTGGTCAAGGCGCCCACGCTGATTCTCGATGACGGCGTGGTCCTGATGGACTCCACCCTCATCCTCGACTACCTCGAAGCCGCCAGCGGCAAAAGCCTGCTGCCGAGCGACCTCCAACAACGCGCCCACGCCCTGCGCCTGATCGGCCTCAGCCTCGCCGCCTGCGAAAAAGCCGTGCAGCTCTACTACGAACGCAACCTGCGCCCGGCCGACATTCAATACCAACCGTGGGTCGAGCGCGTCGAAGGCCAACTCGCCGCTGCCTTCACCGCCCTCGAACAGGAACTGGAAAAAACCGGCCTGCCCACCGACGGCACCCTCACCCAGGCCGGCATCAGCCTCGCCGTCGCCTGGAGCTTCACCGACCTCGTCGTTCCCGACCAGATCGACACCCGCCGCTACCCGCACATCGCCCAATACACCGCGTACGCCGAAACCCTCGAAGCGTTCGTCAGCACCCCGATGACCTGACCATGAGCACCACCGACACCGCCGCCCCGGCGTTAAAGGAAATCTTCAACGCCGAACGCCTGCAACACATCGCCAGCGAAATGAGCGCCGTGTACCCGGCGTTCAAGGCCAAGGCGTTTCTCAAGCACGCCAACCAAGGGCTGGCGGAATTGTCAGTGATGCAACGCATGGCTCGCGTCAGCGAAAGCCTGCACGCCGTGCTGCCACTGGACTACGAAGATTCCCTCGAAGTCCTGCGCCAACTCGCCCCCCGCCTCAACAGCGGATTCGTCAGCATGTGCCTGCCGCACTACGTCGCCAGCTACGGCGGCCACGCCTTCGATACCTCGATGCAAGCGCTGAAATACTTCACCACCTTCGGCTCCTCCGAATTCGCCATCCGCCACTTCCTGCGCAGCGACCTCGAACGCTCGCTGGAACACATGCACGACTGGACCCAAGACCAAAACCACCACGTCCGCCGCCTCGCCAGCGAAGGCACCCGCCCTCGCCTGCCCTGGTCATTTCGCCTGGAAGCCGTGCAAGCCAACCCGCAACTGACCGCCGGCATCCTCGACCGGTTGAAAGCCGACGAGAGTCTGTACGTGCGCAAGTCCGTGGCGAACCATCTGAACGACGTAACCAAAGAGCATCCGGAGTGGGTGCTGGACACGATTGAAGGCTGGTCGCTGGAGAACAAACACACGGCATGGATTGCCAAGCATGCGCTGCGCAACTTGATCAAACAGGGAGATTTGCGTGCGCTGACAGTGATTGGTGCGGGGGCCAAGGCTGAGGTTGAGTTGCTGGATGTGCGGGTTGAGCCGGCGGCGGTGAGGTTGGGTGAGGCGATTACGTTGTCGTTTACGGTGAAGTCGACAGTGGCGCATGAACAGCTGTTGGTGATTGATTATGCGATTGACTATGTGAAGGCGAATGGCGGGATTTCGGGGAAGGTGTTCAAGTTGAAGACGGTGGTGTTGGCGGGGTTTGGGGAGATGGTTGTGGGGAGGCGGCAGGTGATTCGGGATTTTACGACGCGGAAGCATTTTTTGGGGCGGCATGGGGTTAGGGTTTTGGTTAATGGGGAGGTTTTGGGGGGGACTGCGTTTGAGATCGTCGCAAATTGATACGGATAAATAGATTCCGTTGATCTGGCAGTGCTCGGACTGATAGGGAATTTACGGATGGGGGTGCTTTCGGCCAAAAGCAGTCGTTCACGGGAGGCAGCTATCGACCCACAGCAGTAATCTGAACCGCATTGATCTAAAGCAATGCCTCCTGCCCATCCTAAAATCGTGATGGCAGTTCATTTCCGGCCTGGGCATCCGAAAAGACCTCATCTGGATCTGCCTGACACCAATATCTGAAAAGTAGGCGAGGCTCGATATTTCTGAAATATTGATCAACGATGCTCTCGGGGCGCACGACCCATTTAGGCTCCGGCCATTGCTGGGCTAAAACACCTAATGGTTCGCCAGATGAATAAACAACCCAAGTGGCCTTGCCTCCACTGATACGAGGTAGGTAGTCCATATCTTGTATCACTTCGATCAAGGTGCGTAGTGTTGCTGATTGATCGAGTGTGATCGATATTGCATGACTTTCCAGATCATCTCCCGCATGAACGCTATCTCGATCAATGGCAACTACCAACATGACTGCTCCTTTTAGTGGTGTGCTTTCACCAGATCGATCAGCGTAGAGACATCAGCGGCTAACTGTCGAGTGCGCTTCTAGCCCAAACCTGCCGTACCAGGTCTCCGCTTTCGGCCAAAAGCGGACGGCTATGCAGCGGCTCAGAGGACGCCCATTTGAGGATTAAAGAGTCTACGAAAGCGAGGTCGATTCAGGAGTTACCAGCCCATCAACCATTCGCAAACGCCCGCTGTTGACCAGAACAACAATCCTTTCGTCAACCATTCCAGCAATCTTCGCCGTTGCCCGTCCAAAGCCCAGAAGCGCCAGCGCTCCTGAAATAACGTCATCCCGACTCATCGAAAATCCTAGGGTGACTGTTTCTACAAGTGCCTGATCAAGCTCTTCCGGGGCGACCCACTCCACCTTACGCTCCGAAGATTCAAAATGGGCCCGGCTACGGATAGGGATAGCTTTGTTTTCAGCTGAATACATGAAGCCACTTCGTCCGTGGAACAACCTGTGCTGCACGCCAAGACGAATAGCCTGCTCAACCGCGTTTGTAATCCTCGAGCCCGCCCGCGTCACACCGAACGCCTCCATGAGTCGGCGAGTGACTTCGGCGGTGTGCACCGGAGCTTCGACCTCCACCACAGTACGTATCATCTGCATTAGGCGCTCTGGCTTTTCCTGATGCAGCTCATTCAGCGAGGCTACGGGTGCCAGACGAGCTTTCACGTATAGCCTGCTGGCACTCGGCATAGCTTCCACGGCCGGCACATCCCTGAAAATCTCATGCTTCAGCTCCGACGCCACTTGGGGAAGCGCATTCCGCCCCTCAGCGATCCTGGCACGAGCTGCTTCGATCGCTGCAACGACGCGTGTAATTTCCTGCTGAGGATTGCGGAACCAGTCCGTGCTCCAGATCCGGTGGAAGTTCCAGCCTAACCCCTCCAGCACTCCCTGGCGCAGGCGATCACGATCACGCGCCGATCGTGCGCTGTGATAGGCAGCGCCATCGCATTCGATCGCCAAGACATAGCGCCCCAGATACTCCGGATCCTTGACGGCAATATCGATGAAGTAACCTGCGGTTCCTACCTGCGGCTCCACCACATAGTCTCTGTCTCTCAGCGCCTCAATCACTTCCAGCTCAAACGGCGAGTCTGCTGCTTTACCAGTCTCGCATGCGACTTCGAGTTCGCCTGTCTCGGCATACTTGAGAAAATTCTTCAGCGCCCTGACGCCCTGAGGAGCATTGGAGTCGAGTTCAAGTTCTTCGGCCTTGAAGTTACTGAACACGCGCATAGCCAGTTTGGCCCGTGTGATCAGAACGTTGAGGCGACGGTGGCCGCCCTCCCGGTTTACTGGACCGAACTCCTTGGCAATGCGGCCGGACTCGTTACGCCCATACCCGATGCTGATGAATATCTTGTCCCGCTCATCACCCTGTATGTTTTCCAGGTTCTTAACGAAGAATGGCTCACTCCCTTGGGCGGTAAAGAACGCTTCTGCTTCCGGCGACTGACGACGCAGCAACTCGATTTCCACCTGGATCAGATCACGCTGCGCCACGCTGAAGGCAGCTACTCCCAGCGATAAGTCGGGCGTGCGGATCGCGTGTTCCATGACAGCTTTCGCGACAGCCTTGGCTTCCCCCTTGTTCGTGCGGGTACGGCCCCGGTCGTAGACTGCCTCAGGCAAGTAGTCGAAGCTGATACCTGTGGCATCAGGATGTTGCCCCGCCGATGGGAAGACCACCAGTTTGCTGTCGTAAAACTCGACGTTAGAAACCGCAATCAACGACTCGTGCCGGCTACGATAGTGCCAGCGCAAATAACGCTCCTGGCTACCGGCGGCCTTGAACATGCTCAGGATACTTTCAATGTCGGCGGTAACGCCCTCTTCGTCGTCCATCTCGACATCACGACTGAAGAAGTCAGTAGGCGGCATCTGGCGGGTGTCACCCACGACAACCACCTGCTTGCCGCGCATGATGGCGCCAAATGCATCGACCGCTTTCACCTGGGAAGCTTCGTCGAACACCACCACGTCGAACTCGACTTTGCCTGGCGGGAGGAAGTTGGCGATCGACATGGGGCTCATCATGAACACCGGTTTTATTTGCTGGATCGCTCGCCCCGCCTTCTCGATAATTTGCCGGATCGGCATATGGCGGCGCTTCTTGTTCAGCTCAGCTCGCAATACCGCCATCTCACCGGGTTGGTTGATATTAGGCATTCCTTCCCACGCCTGCTTCGCCAGGGACGTCTGGGCGTGATTAAGGGAGGCGAGATCAAGCGACTTGAAACGCGCGATCTGGTGCTCATGCTTGATCCGGTCGAACTGTTGGAGCGCCGGGTTTTGGGCGTACACTGATTGCACCAGGCCTGCATACCAGGAAAGATCCAGAATGGCAGTCAGACTTTCGTGCTGATCACTCCTGATGGCGATGCCAAGTAGCTCGCCCAAGTTGGCCGTAAGCATCTGTCCAGCGAGCACGTTGAATCGCGAAATCTGGTAGAGGGCGGTGAGATTGCCCTGCCATTCCTGCAGACGCGCCTCCAGAGTAGCCAGAGAGAGTTTCCTGACATCAGCCTTGGCGTTCTCCTCCTGCATGCCAGTCACTTCCAGCGAACCACGAATCGCTTTGTCCAGCCCACTTACATGCTGCTCTACATCAGCGACCGCATCGCCCAACCCTGTGGCATCGGCATGTCCGGCCAAGAAGGCGATAATGCCCTGCGGGATCTGTCCATGCCCCAGATCGTCATGCAACTGGATAACCCAGGCACTCAAGCGCTCAAGCACAGGCCAGTCGGTCTTCTGCCGTTGCCACTGAGCCCCAAACAGTGCACTTCCCAAGGTTTCGTGCTGGTCATACACCTTCTTGTTCTGCTGGTAGATTAAGACCGCGTCGACCAGCTCGAGCATGCCTGCATTGCTTTTCGGCAATACCTCGCGGACAAGCCCTTGCAATCGAGTACGCGAGGCGCGGAAGCGACCCGAAAGGACTCTCCACCATTTGTCACCGTAGGCTTGCAGGTTCTGGCGAACCTCCAAAAGATCCTGGTCCCAAGCTGCGTCGATCAACTGTTTGTCGAATTGATCACGACAGACAGACATCTTCTCGCCGGCCTCGAGCAATTCGCGAATGGAATCGCGACGCGACTGCCATTCCCCCGTGGATATCTTGATGCCCTCAAGTCGCGGGGCCTCCGCCGCACGGCGTGCGGCGCGGCAGACTACATCGACATCCGCCAAGGTGGCCGGCTGGGTCAGCATCAATCGCTCGGAGAGCGCGGTAGTGGCGGATTGCAACGCATGGAGGTGCGAGATCGCCGACTGCAACTCGTCATTGGCAGTACTTTGTTCGATAGGAGAGAAGAAAGTCCGCTGGCTGCCCCAGAAGGGGCTGCGATCCGGGCGCCCCATCGCGTTAAGGTGGAGCACTAATTCTTCGACCAGCTCTCGCTGCTTTTGCTGCTGAGTAAAGCTCCAGCCGACCATTGGCCCAAACGGGATCACGGGTAGTCCCGGATGAACTCGCTTCAGTCTCAGGTAACGACCCAGCACATCGAGGAAGGGCAAACCGCTCGCCCCTGCCGACGCGCTGAGGGCTTCGCAGTAATTATTAAGGGATACCTGAAGTTCTTTCAGGCTGGCCAGGTCTCCCTCTGCGCCTTTGGTGATTGGCCGCCCTTGGCTCAGGGTTCGCCCCAACTCCTTGAGCACAGACTGCTTGGTGGATTTGTGGGAATGCAGCTCGAATACCGCGTCGCCGAGATGGCTTTCATCTAGGCGGCGCTTCACGACCTCCAAGGCCGCCATCTTCTCGGCAACGAACAGTACGGTTTTTTTCTGCCCGATCAGTTCGGCGATGATGTTGGTAATCGTCTGGGACTTACCGGTACCCGGTGGGCCCTGAATGACTAGGTTGGAGCCTTCGCGCACTTCCAGGATCGCTTCGGTCTGGCTGCTGTCGGCGTCCTTGACGAAACGAACTTCACCCGGCTCGATCACCGAGTCGATATTCACATCCTCTGGAAATGCCGCGCGCAGATCGCCGAAACCCGAGCCCAGCAATCGCTTCATCACCGGATTGGCATCAGGCTGCTTGTCTTCTGGCCAACTTTTCGGATCGAGATCCTTGAACATCAAGAACTTGCCGAACGAAAAAAAGCCCAGTGCTATTTCGTTATTGGCAATCTTCCATCTGGGTTGTTTGCTGACCACAGCAGAAACATCACTGAAAAAGCGATCGAGACTGTTTTCATCAGCATCGAAGGTATCCTCGTCGAATGCACAAGAACTCAGGTCCAGGCCAAAGTCGGTCTTGAGCTTGGCGACTAGGGACAAGTTCGGCATCAGCTCGTCACCGGAGTACCTAAGCTTAAACGCATCTTTGGCCCCGCTGCGTTCAAGGGTGACGGGCAGCAGAATCAAAGGCGCTTTTCGCAGGTTTTCAGAACTGTCGGCCTCATACCAATGCAGGAAGCCAAGGGACAAGAACAGTGTGTTGACGCCCTGCTCCTCGATAAAACCTTTGGCCTCGGTATGGATTTTCAATAGTTGGAGAAAAAGCCGATCATCTTCGATGGCGGTCTGCAAACGCGTATCGAGATGACGGCGAGCCTTGCCTGTTTCATCCGCGCCTGCGTCGCCAGTGGCGGCAGTCCAGTCCAAACTGTCGAGCTCATACAACAGCTCTTCATCGCCGGGAGTATCAGTATTGTCCTCCCCTTCCTCTGCTGACTTGGAGGTCCTGACCAGCTCCGCTAGCTTCTTGCGAGCCATTGGCGCAAAGGTCATGGCCTTTTCCTGACGATAGAGGGTCTTGAAGACCTCTTCGGACTGCTCATCGACCACTATCAGGGTCTTGGCGGTCTTGCGGAAATTGAGCATGTTGTTGCGGAGCCCGATATCCAGAAGCTCTTTGCGACTGCTCTGTAGCTTCTGGCCGATCACTGCATTCATAGGAAAACCTGCTATCTGAATTTGCACATTAACGGCTTCGATCGTGTCTGCGGCCTGGAAAGATGCTTATGGAGAAACTGTCCCACGTTGACACCATCACCAGAAGCATGGCAGGGAAGTCTAGCGAGCAGTCAGCCGAAAGTTTGAACCTAGGGGATCAACTCATCGGACACAACGATTGCCGAGCTTGGTTTGCTAGAGTCACGAAGATCAGGGAAGGGATGCAGGTGGGTGAGCCAGTCGAGTGATCACTTTGGAGCGCCTTTCCCTGAGACTCGAATATTTAATATCCTTTTGCCAGCAACATATCTTCAGCATGAATACAGGTAAAGAAATAAGTGATTTGCGGTCATGGCATCAAGCGAGGTGCGGGCGCTTCCAGAACACTCACCCCTCACCAACCCGCCCCGCAACCCACTCCCAACTATACCCATGCACCCTCCCCGCCAACCCCAGCGGAAAATGAATCACCCCATGCGCCGTTTCCGGCAGCAGATGCACTTCAACCTCCGCCGCCCTGCCCCAACGCTCAGCCAACTCAAGCGTGTCATCCCTGAGCGGATCCAACTCCGCCGCAAACATCAACGCCGGCGGAAACCCGGTGAAGTCGCCATACAACGGAGACAACGGTGGCTGCCGGTGTTCTTCATCGCTCAATCCCGGCGTGAGCATTTGCAGCGCTTCAACCATCCCCGGCCCATCCAGCAGCAAGGTATCGGGCCCGGCGTTGCGTACGCTGGGGGTTTCGGTCAGGTCGTAGACGCCGTATTACAGCAGCGCCCCGCTCACCCGTTTGAACAAGTCCGGCCACTGTTTGAGTTGCAGCAGGGTCGCGGCGGCGAGGTGGCCGCCGACCGACTCGCCCACGACGATGACGGGCAGGTTCGCAAACTCGTGGCAGTCATCGCTCAGCAGCCAGCGAGCCGCCGTGAGGCAGTCTTGCATCACGCCTTCAATCGGCGTCGAGACCACAAGCCGATAATCGACGGAGACCACTGCCACGTCGCAGGCATTCACCATGCCGATGTTGAGGTGGTCGTTCATCTCTGCATTGCCGATGACCCAGCCGCCGCCATGAAAATCCAGTACCACGCCTTTGGCCTTTGTCTTTGGCCGAATGATCCGCACCGGCACTGATGCGCCGTCGACGCCAACCACTTTGTGTTCGGCCTCGAGTCCGTGCTTGAGCAACTTTCTCGCACCGCCCAATTGGCTGAGGCGCAACAGCAACTGAATCGCCCGTGGTGTGATGCGATGCGATTGCGGATGCGAAAGCACGACGGCCGGGCAAGTTTCTTGTTGAACGCGCGTAACTGCGCCCCCATTTTTTTATAGCCGAAGATGGTAATGAGCAAAGCCTCTTCATATTAGATGGCTACTTGCGTTGTGTGTGATCCAAGCTTTAATTAAAGAATAAAGTTCCATCGCTCCACACAATTTGTCTTTAAAAGTGCCGACCTGAAGGGATGGATGATGAGTCGATATGCGATGCTTTTGGTAATGCTCAGCCTTAACTCCTACTCGTATCATGCAGTAGCAGAATCGCCAACTAAAAGCAGTCATCTGGACCAGGCGGGGGCTCCGGAGCCGAATTATGTTGGGCCAGTTTTTAAGCCAAGCTTTGATTTTCCTCGAGCATTGCCAGCGGCCGAACCCCGCCCTTGGGAAAAAATTTCCTTTAAGTTGAACCCTGAGCTCTATATGGCGGCCGTATTGCAATATGCGCTTGAGGGGCAGGACAGATCCCGGTGGGCGGTGGAAAAAAACCCTGTGCGCAAGTGGTATCACGCGCCTTGGATGGGGCCTGGCGGGAAGGGGCGCGAGTACATTAACGGGCTTACATCTGAGCGCCGGTCACAGCCAAAAGAGCTTGGACCCACTCATACAAAGTGCCGGCAAAACTGGGCAGTTGGATTCTACAACCCCGTCGGAGGGTACACATTGGGGCGTTTCTGGGCACCGATAGTGAGTGGAACTTCACAGGAGCCCGACTATTCAGCATTGCCATTTCCTCCTGGTACCGTGGTAGTGAAATTCCTTTACACACAAGCAGATACTACAGATCTGTCTTCTCTTTCAGGAGCGCCAACAATTCAGGCTAGAATTATCGAGGATCCCAATCCGGATGATGATAAATGCCCGGCCGACAATATAAATGGGGTGCCAGCTAAAAGAATCGAAGCTACTTTACGGCTACTTCAGGTTGATATCGGTGTGCGCGATAGTAGTGCCAATGATGCATCAGGCTGGGTATTTGGAACGTTCTTCTACGATGGGACACAACCTGGGTCAGACCCTTGGAAAAAGTTGCGGCCCGTCGGCCTGATGTGGGGCAATGACCACGCCCTCACTGACGAAATGGCGAGTAATCAGGAAAAACCGAAAGAAGGGATCGTTTTGTCAACATTCGATTTCAAACGGAATTTCGGTCGAGGTGGCAGGATGAACGGACCAGTCGACAACCCAAACTCATCTTGTCTCTCATGTCACATGACAGCTCAAAAAAATCCACCTGGCATGACTGCTCCAGATGGAGCTAATTGGTCAATTGCTCGGTGCTGGTTCAGGACCCTTAAACCAACTGAAGCATTTGGAATGCAGCCTAGCGAAGGAGAGTGTGGCGAGGCTAAGAAAGGCCAAGCTTCCTTAGATTACTCACTCCAGCTTTCAGCCGGGCTCCGCAATTATGAGATTGCGCTTGCCAATACTAATCGCGGAGGTATAGAAATTTTGGGTACAAAGTTTTTCCAGAGTCCGCTGCTGAGCCCAGACCAGACTGTAAAACTTAATGGGCTCATAAGTGCACCAATATCCCGAGAGGGTGACAAATAACGCGGTGTAGGGACGAAAAAACCGGAGGCTGGCCCTTCCAGGGTAATTGAAAAAAATCAGAAAAGGGGGACTGATGTATTTCTCAGAAAATAAATCATTCCCCTTTTCTTCCTATCCGTCTAGATTTGTGGCCGACTGAGGGGGCTGAACTCTGATGTCGTCCACGCCCAACTTAAAGCATATCAATGCTCAGTACTTCACCTGTATCATCCAACACATCCCAAACACAACTAACCTCAGTTTCTGATTCGCAATTTTGGCACTCAATAGTTCCGGAGCCGGAGTACTGCGTGGTATGACTTCCAGATGATTCTGAGTTTTCAACGTCCAAGGCGGACAGGTCAAATTCTATATCTTGGCCGCACTCTTCATTGCTGCATGTAGTTGTTGGCATCTGAATATCCTTATTTCCTGCTCAGTAAATATAAGGTTTAGTTAAAAAGTAAGCTTTTGCTCGCCCAGCGAGCGGAGCGAGCAACTTGAACCGGCGACAAGTCAAGTGCTGGATTGACTGGCAACGCTGACTATACCTCAAGCCGAACTGCTTGGGGGCGTTGAAAACCCTCAGAATCTGGGACTTCCAAGCTTAACCGCACCTAGCTGAAGACTTCGCATCCAACGATGGGATACATTCCAGCGGTCTCAAATCAAGTGGTTCTAGAAAAATGTTTCACCTAGTCGAAGTGTGTCTGATCGACAACTATGGGTCGAAAGCCGCCGCTTGGGAACGACCGCTTCTGGCCGGTAGCGGTCGTTAGCCAACGTCCGTTTATGGCCGAAAGCGAACCTTCGCTGAACCCGACATTGACTCGGTAGCTGTCAAATATGATTACTCAGAACAAGCCGCTGAAGACAGACAAGAGAAGTGTCTCCTGCCTGTCTACTGCCAACTCCCGTACGGTATGCCGAATTTATCGATATACCGCTTGGACTTTTCGCTGACGGGATACGCATAGCGCCCTTGGTTCTTACCTTGACTAGGCCCCAGCGGCTCAACCGCTGCCTGCGCTCTGGCGACTTTGACAGGACGGTGGCACTCGTCCCGAATAAAAACCTGTACAACGCCCCCTGGGGCCAATCCCAGATAAATAGATGCGCTGTAGCTGGCCTGTTCCTCCGGTGTTTCCGGGCACCGCTGACTGACCGATTGCACCATCAGTTGCCTCGCCTCTTCAGGCACATCCACCCATACCTTATAGGTCTGCGGCTCGACAATGGATTGCCAGCGCACGTAAATGCGTTTGGGCAAGCCAGCGCCAATCACTGGTTTCGCAGCCGCGCCTACCGCATGCCAACCGCGCGCGGACTCTTTGCCACTCTCTGGTTCACCACCAGCGGCTGTGCCTCCTCCCGTCCGCGTGAATAGCTTGCCGTTTATGTCTTCGACGGCACTGTCCTCAACCCAAACCTTCATGTAATAGGGTTCGGTGAACGCAAGCTCCCACGATTCGGATTTCGGGTCGTTTTTTACGGATAGCGGATAGGCAGACTGGCAACCGCTCAGGAACAACACGCATACCGCCACAATGCATAGCTTCATTGGTTTACCGCTTACCAACTACCGTAAGGGATACCGAATTTTTCGATATACCGCTTAGACTTTTCACTGACTGGATAGGCATAGCGCCCTCCGTGCTTCCCCTGCTCCGGGCCTAGCGGTTCAAGTTCGCCCTGGGCATGAGCTACTTGGATCGGTCGGTGACATGAGTCTCTAACCCATGCTTGAAGTACCCCACCCGGGGCCAGCCCCACGTAAAGCGAAGCCATGTACCGAGCAGTCCTTTCAGGAGTTTCCGGGCAACGCTGGTGCGTTGAATCCACCATCAATTGCCTCGCTGATTCTGGAATTTCAATGAAACCCTTGTAGGTCTTCTGCTCTGATATGGACTGCCAACGAACGAAGATGAGCTTTGGAAGATCGGCACCGGTTACCGGAATACCGGAACCACTGACCGCCCCCCAACCACGGGCTGACTCTGTGCCATCTTCTGGTTCACCTCCGGCGGCGGTGCTTCCGCCCGCCTTGAAAAACGTTCTGTTTTTGATGTCCAGGACGGAGCTGTCTTCCACCCAGACCTTCATGTAATCAGGTTCAGTGAAAGCCAGCCCCCACCAATCGGATCTCGGATCATTCTCGGCTGAAAGTGGGTCCGTAGTCTGGCATCCAGCTACCAGTAGAACGCTCAAAATTAATATGAATTGCTTCATTCGCGGACGGGTTACCAACTCCCGTACGGAATGCCGAATTTCTCTATATACCGCTTAGACTTTTCGCTGACGGGATACGCATATCGCCCTTGGTTCTTACCTTGACTAGGCCCCAACGGTTCAACCTCTGCCTGTGCTCTGGCGACTTTGGCAGGATGGTGGCATGAGTCTCGAACCCAGACTTGCACGACACCACCGGGCGCCAGGCCCAAGTAGAGAGACGCGTTATAGCGCCCCTCTTGTTCGGGTGTTTTTGCGCAGCGCTGATTGACGGACTCGAGCATGAGTTGTCTGGCTTCCTCTGGGATATCTACCCAGACCTTGTACGTTTGCGGTTCAACAATTGATTGCCAACGGACATAGATCCGTTTGGGAAGATCCGCACCAACAACACTTTTTCCGGTGCTTCCCACGCCGTGCCAGCCTCGCGCCGATTCTGTTCCGTCTTGAGGTTGACCACCTGACGCCGATCCACCTCCGGTGCGCAGGAACGTTCTCCCTTTAATGTCTTCGACCGAAGTGTCCTCAACCCAGACTTTCATGTAGTTGGGCTCAGTGAAGCCTAGCTCCCACCAAGGAGATTTGGGGTCGTTTTTGGCTGATAGCGGATAACTTGACTGGCAGCCGCTCATCCACAGGGCACAGAGTATCGTTACGAATTGCTTCATTGGCTTAAGGATTACCAACTCCCGTACGGTATGCCGAATTTATCGATATACCGCTTGGCCTTTTCGCTGACAGGGTATGCATAACGCCCTTCGTTCTTACCCTGACTCGGCCCTAATGGCTCGATCTCGGCTTGCGCCCGAGCGACCTTGACCGCGTGATGGCATGAATCTTTAACCCAAGCCTGCACAACTCCACCGGGAGCGAGTCCCAAGTAGACCGATGCCATAAACCGGGCTTCTCGGTCAGGCGTTTCCGGGCATCGTTTATTGGTGGATGACACCATCAGTTGCCTTGCCTGCTCTGGGATATCTACCCAGGCTTGCCAGGTTTTCTTTTCGACGATCGATTGCCATCGAACGTATATGCGGACGGGAAGACCGGCCCCGACCACTCGCTTTCCGCTGCCATCAACGATGGACCATCCACGGGCTGACTCGGTGCCATCTTCAGGCTCACCACCCGCCGCAGAGCCTCCATTGGCTTTGAAGAAAACCTTACCGGTGACGTCCTGGACAGAACTGTCTTCCACCCAAACCTGCATATAGTCAGGCTCAATGAAGGCAAGTTCCCACCATTCGGACTTGGGATCGTTTTTGCCGGATAGCGGGTCAGCAGACTGGCAGCCAGTCATGAACAACACGCAAATCAGGGTGACAAGTAATTTCATTACCAGAGCGTCCAGTCAGGTACGTGGGGGTGTTGCACACGAATCGAGTCGGTCGTAGGTGCATTGATATAGACGGCTCTTACACCGCTCCCATCTCTGCGACCCAAGGGATGGTTCCAATTTGCCGAGGTGTGAATGTACTTCAGCTTCAGCATCTCATCTTCTTGGGCAGTGACACTGTAATCACCTGCCAAAAAACGATCACATAATGCTTGAAGCTCTGAGGGAACGGCCAGTTCAGGTGTCTCTGGGATGTCCTTAAAGCGGACGCCCTTCTCTTTCGCCAACTTGTGCATCACTCGCAAGTAGACCCTGGACAATAGGCCGCTCACGGGGCGTTTAAGTTGCAGAGCGGCATAAATGCGTTTCATGCGTGGGCCGAAATCGTTTTTCGCTGAACCGGTCAAAAGAAGAGGATCAGGGGTGACGACCTCCAGCATTTCCGCAGGCCACCCGTTTGCAAGCCATTGTTCTCTGATTGTCACCGCGTCACGGTAGATCGAAGTAGAAGCCACCTCTGTGTATTGGGGTACCTCGAGGGTTTGCATTGGGCTGACTAGAACATTCTCTAGGGCATCTTCAAGGTAACCGCCGCCAATGTCGGAGTGGACACCCGGCAGAGTAATCTCAAGATGATCAGGTTTTACGCGACTCAAAGCGAAGTTGGCTCGACATTCGTCACGGGCCGTTAGCTGAACAACATCAGTGAAAAAACGCCGGTCCAGATACAACTTTATTCCCGTCGCCACTGGGCTTTGGATGTTGCCCAGATTGGACCAGCCAGCAACTGAAGGCACGGTGTCGAATAGACCAATAAAGCCCATGTTGATGCTGCTTTTGTATTGGTCATTGAAGGTTGAGCTGAAATCTCTGGCGTTGCTACGCAACACCTCCCCGAGAGGGCCTTGCTTACCGCGTGCAATTTCGTTGGCAAAGTGTCGCGCGGCGGCAGCCCCCCGACTGAACCCGAACGTGTCGAACGTCAATGAGGTAATTTCACTGTTGGGGTGGCTAGCCAACAGCCCCTCAATACGCAGCTTGATTTCTGAAAAAGAGAATTGCACACGACCGGCCACACCTGTTTCGCCTCGGCCAGTGCCAGCACCGAACTTGCTGTCTTCTTCACCCGAACGGGTACCGATGCCTTCGATATACACCACGCGGAATGCTTGCTTTTGCGCGCCATCACCTTCGGCACCTTGAGGGGCGTAGTACAAGTCACTCAGTTTTTGCACATTGCTGGTGTCATTGCCGTAGCTGCTGTCCGGGTCTTTCATGAACGGCTTGCAACTGGCGTCAATATCTTTGGCAGCAATGGGATGATGTGCACCGCAGAGCAACCCGGCGGCAGCGTTGTTGGCGTTATTGCCTGTGCCGTCGAAGAAAACTCCAATACGCAGTGCAATGCCAATTTTTTCACGCGCCGATGAAGGCTCTTTCCCATGCTTCTCATACTCAGCCCAACGCTGGGCATGAATATCGACGGGTTTGGCTTCTTCGTAGCGGTAGTTTTTCGGGGGGTTGGGAACGTAGCCACTCAATCCTTGATTCCTTGTTCTGATCCTTGAAGAACGGGCCGAAGGGTGACAGCCGAGGCTTGGGGGCGCAAGGCGTGGCTCTGTGCCAGCTCGGTTGAAATTGTTGGGTGCGACGAGGGTTTGGCTCGTCGCACGGGCATGGCTAGTGGGCGATTTCGAAGTTGTCGAGGGCCTGGTTTACGGCGAGTTCGCCGAGCATGACGACCTGGGCGATGCCCAGTGCGGTTTTGCGGTGGGAGGTGTCGAGTGTGGCGGCGAAGTTGTTGAGCATTTCGCTGGCGGAGCCGAGGGTTTCGCTGGCGTTGGCGAGCAGGGATTCGGTGTCGCACTTCGGGTTGGCGAGGTACATGGGTTCGGGATTGTGGGGGTTGGCCATGATTTGGGTGGCCGGGGACAGATAGTGGTCGAGGGCGCGTTCGGCGGCTTCGTGGAGCTTTTTGGAATCGAGGGATTCGTAGGGTGATGCGAGGTCGGTTTCTGGCGGGTTGGGTGTTGGTTTGATCATGGTGAAGCTCCTACGTCAAAAAAAGGGAGCCATCACTCTCGCTACCAAACGAGGGTGGCGGCCATGCGCAGGTTGGTAGACCGGGACGTAGAAAACCGGCGCGCCCGAAGACGCCCTGTGCATGACCACCATGAAGCCGTGTCGAACAGACACTGCGGAACATGATGCTTATGCAATCTACGAGAACTCAGGGCTACCAAACCCGATCACTGTTTTTCAGCGACCGACAGACGATAGAACCCGCGCCCTAGACGCACAAGCCGGCGGATTCTGGCGTACTCGTAGGCGATGGCGCAAGGCGTTGTAGGGCTTCGGTGGTAACGGCAGGCTTCGTTTAAACACCGCGATTATTTCCTGTTGATCCGACGGTTGAACGGGCTACCGATCCAGCACCCACCCGGCAATGATCGGAATGCACTGTTCCGTTCAAAAAAGTCATTTACGCACCTACCTCGCCATCGCCCGGGTCGCTAGAGTGCAGCGCTCTTTTCTACTGGCTGACGTACTGATGAATCTGTGGTTTCGATTGCTCTGCATGCTTTTTCGCCGACCGTGGCGCAAGCCGGTCAATGCGCTGGAATCCACCGTTATCCGCATGCGCGTGTGGCCGCTGGATCTTGATTTGAATCGGCACGTCACCAATGGTCGCTACTTCACCATGGCTGATGTCGGGCGCATGGATTTTGTGTTGCGCAGCGGCGCGTTTCGGGTGGCGCTGCGCGCTAAAGCGTTGCCGATCGTTGGCGATACCTGGGGTAAATTTCGGCGTGAGCTGAAGCTGTTTGAAGCGTTTGAAATTCACAGCCGGATGCTTGGCTGGGACGATAAATGGAGCTTCATGGAGCATCGCTTCGTGAGCAAGGGACGGGTGATCGGCGTGGTGGTCATGCGTGGGCTGTTTCGTTCGGCGAAAGGAACGATTGCGCCGGGTGAGTTTGTCAGGGAGTTGGGGCTGCCTGAGCAGTCACCCGAGATGCCGGAGTGGTTGACGTCGTGGTCGGCGAGTTGTGATCTGATGAGTCGTCAGCTCAGGGGTGAGGAGGTTTGAGTCATCGGGTGCCTGGATGATCGTGTTTATGGATGCAGTACGGTGTCGTTTGGGCTGGCGTCTTCGCTAGCAGGCTAGCTCCCACAGGTTTTGGGTCAGGCTTGGGAGGGTGTCTGGCCGGGCTGGCGCCATCGCGGGCGAGCCCGGCTCCCACAGGGATTGGGGGATGACTAATCTCGGTGGCGCGTCATGTTGATCAGCGCCACACGTCTGCCGCCCGGCGCAGCACGCTCTTCGATGGAGAACGGGACGAAGCCGAGTTTCGGGTAGAGCAGCAACCCAGCGGTGTTTTCGTTGAAACATGAAAGCTGCACTTCCCTGGCCTGATACTTTTCGAAACCGACGGCGGTCATGGTTTCGACAATGTAGCGAGCGACACCCTGGCCCCGGGCGTATGGCGCGACGATGACGTTGCCGATACAGCAGACGCCGTCGTGCTCGGCACGGTAGAAGTTGGCGAAGCCGACGAACTCGCCGTTGGCCAGAAATGCCGTGGAGTCGAAGCGCTGGCTGATCGCGGTGTGCATTTGTTCTTCCGTCAGCGGGTACTGCGCTTTCGGGAACATGAAGTACAACTCTTGAACGCCCTGCGGAAAGCCGCACAGGGTTTTGACGTCGTCGGCCGTCACTGGCCGGTGGGAGAAATTCATCGCTGCCCTGCCCTCACTTTTTAACCGTCAGATGATGCGCAACCAAGGCGTTGGCATGACCGTGGCCCATGCCGTGTTCATCCTTGAGCCACGCCACCAGTTCCATGTGTTTCTTGTCGGTGATGCCGGCGAGCAGGTTCAGCCAGTGATCGATGGGCTGGCCGTACTTTTTTTCGATGGAGGGGAAGTACGACGCCGGGCCTTTTACCTTGTTGTCTTCGCTCATGCTGCAAGCTCCCTTGGGTCACGACGGAGGGTCGGCGACGCTCCTTGTCGGCATGCCGTAGAGTGGACGCGAAGTGTGATTCGGGCAACTGCAGCGCTCTTCGAGACACCACAAAAACCTGTGGGAGCGAGCCTGCTCGCGAAGGGGCCGTGTCAGACGCCATCATCAGTGGCTGACACATCGCCTTCGCGAGGAGGCTCGCCCCCACCGGGATTGGGGGTTGGAGGAGGGCGGGGGTATTCGGTGCGGCCCGGCAACATCCGCACCAGCGTGTTATCCCGCACCCAGTAGTGGTGAAACAGCCCCGCCGCCGCGTGCAAGCCGATCAGCCAGTAGCCGGCGCTGCCCAGCGTTTCATGCCAGTACTTGAGCTGTTTGGCGAAGTCCGGGTCGATGGCGACCGGTGCCGGGACGTGGAAGCCGAAGTATGGGAACGGTTTGTCGGCGGCAGCGAGCATTAGCCAGGCGAGGATCGGCGTGGCGATCATCAGCACGTACAGCGCCAGGTGCATCAGGTGCGAGATGCCGGTCTGCCAGGCTGGCGGCTTCGGAGTGATCGGCGGGCGTGGGCTCAAGCGGCCGAGCAGACGCACCCAGACGAGGATGAAGATGCTCGCGCCGAACAGGCCGTGGAAGCCCATCAGCAGGCCGCGTGCTTCGCTGCCCTTGGGCATGTAGCCCTTGATTTCGACACAGGCATAGACGCCGACGAACAGCGCCAGCATCAGCCAGTGCAGGGTGATTGAGAGTTTTCCATAACGGGTGACGGCGGTGTCGCGAGTCATAACGTGCCTCGTGATTGTCGTGAGCGACGGTCTCGTCGCAATGGCAGGGCGAACCGATTGCACCACCCTGCCCTTGCAGCCTCAAGACCCCTTGCAGATTGCCCGCTCATTATCCTCACTTCACCTGCAAATTTTGTGAAAAAAACCTCTGTTATCTCACTCAACGCCTCGCCTCAGTTGTGCAGCAACGCAGCAGCGGATGACACCACCAGCAACACCGCCAGAATCCGGTTCAGCCACTGCAACTGCGCCGGATTGCTCAACCAGCGCGCAGCACCGCGACCGAGCAACGCCCACAGCGCCAGACTCGGCAACGACACCAGAAAGAACGCCAGGCACAACGCGTTCAAGCCCTGCCCTTGCGCGGTAAATACGCTGATCACGGCAATCGCCATCATCCACGACTTGGGGTTGACCCATTGCAACAGCGCGGCGCCGAGCAGGCCCAGCTCGGGTTTTTCCTCGCCGGCGGCGGGATCGATGGCAGTGGCCGGCGCGGTGAAGATCTGCCACGCCAGCCACAGCATCCAGCCCATCCCCAGCGCACTGATCACCGGGCGCACGCCGGGCAGCATCAGCGTACTGGCGCCAGCGCCGGCCACCCAAACCAAAGACGCAGCGCCCGCCCCCGCGCCGAGAATGATCGGCAGGCACGGCCGCCAGCCGCGTCGGGCGCTGGTGCTGAGGACGATCAGGTTGGTCGGCCCCGGGGTGACCGAGGCAACGAAGGCAAAGAGGATGAACGCAAGCATGGCACGGCCCTGTAGAAAGTCAGGGCCTACTGTGATGGCTGAGCAGCGTAGTGGTCTTGAACGTTTGTTCAGCGTCGAAACGTGCCGATGGCGCGTTGCTGATAGGCGCCCGGCGTGATGCCGTAGGCGCGCACGAACCAGCGGCCCAGATGGCTCTGGTCGGCGAAGCCGAGGCGGCTGGCGACTTCCACTGGCTGCATGCCGGCGGCTAGCATCTGCCGGCCACGGCTGAGGCGCAGCTGGATCAGCCACGCGTGCGGCGCGAGTCCATAGGCCGCCTTGAACGCGCGGGTCAGGCGAAAGCGGTCGGTGCCGCAGACGTCGGCCAGGGTTTGCAGGCTGATGTCCTGCTCGTGGTAGGCCACCAGGTAATCGCGTGCCTGCCGGGCGATCAATGGCGCGCGGTTGGCAGCGGTCGGTTGCGGTCGCCGGTACAGATGAATCGCCAGTCGTTCGAGCAACGCATCCAGCGCCACATCGCGCACCATGCGCACGTCCTGCTTATGCAGCGCATTGAACGCAAACAAGGTGGCGCGAGCCAGTTCGGGATCATCGTTGAGCACACTGCCGATCCCCGGCAAGCCGCTGCCGTAACTGCCCAGATGCAAACCGTCCAGCGCCTGCTCCAGCCACGAAGGTTGCAGGTAGAGCATGCGATAGGTAAAGCCGTCCGGGCTCGGCGCATCGCCGTCATGGATGTCGCCGGGTTCAAGCATGAAGACCTTGCCCGGCGTGCTGTCATGCCGCGCCCGACGGCTGTTGAAGCGCTGCACGCCTTGCTCGGTGAAGCCGATCAGGTAGGTTTCGTGCCAGTGCGGATCGTAGGCGTGCGCATGCCCGGCGAAATGCGCGTGCAGGGTTTCGATACCGGTTTCCCGGTCGCGGGCAAGGTCGATCCAGTTGCTCATGGCGTGCGTACAGTGGTGGGCTGGAGCCAGTAATCCACAATTGGCGCGTTGAGGCTAGAAGGTTTGTGCATTTCAGATCGAGCGTTGATTGACCCGCGCCATAAGTTGCTCGGCACTTTCCTTGCGCTCGGAATAGCGATCCACCAGAAAATCCTGGCGCTCGCGCAGCAGCACGGTGAACTTCACCAGCTCTTCCATCACATCAACCACGCGGTCATAAAACGCTGACGGTTTCATCCGCCCCGCCTCGTCGAATTCCGTGAACGCCTTGGGCACCGAAGACTGATTGGGGATGGTGAACATGCGCATCCAGCGCCCCAGCACGCGCAGTTGATTGACCACGTTGAACGACTGCGAACCGCCGCAGACCTGCATCACCGCGAGGGTTTTGCCCTGGGTCGGACGTACCGCGCCGAGTTCCAGTGGAATCCAGTCGATCTGCGCCTTGAACACCGCCGACATCGCGCCGTGGCGTTCCGGCGAACACCAGACCTGACCTTCCGACCACAGCACCAGCTCGCGCAGTTCCTGGACTTTGGGATGGTCGACCGGGGCGTCATCAGGCAACGGCAGACCGGACGGATTGAAGATGCGCGTCTCGGCACCGAAGTGCTCCAGCAAGCGTGCGGCCTCCTCCACCAGCAGACGGCTGAAGGAGCGTTCGCGGGTCGAGCCGTAGAGCAGCAGGATGCGTGGTTTGTGTTCGTGCGAAGGTGATGTGATCCGGCCTTCGAACAGCGTGTGATCAAGATTGGGCAAGTGCTCTGACATACGTCCTCCGGCTCAGAGGGAGCCGATGCGATCCAGTTCGCGCTGAAGCTCAACGCGGCTGAGTGATTTGAAAGGAAGACCGAGGAAGGTTGCGCAGCGGCGCTCGATGATCGCCAGCGTGGCACGGAACGCGGCATCCATTGCGGCCTCGTCACCGCTCACATCAGAGGGATCTTCCAGCCCCCAATGACATTTGATCGCCGGGCCGAAGTACACCGGGCAGGTTTCGCCCGCTGCCTTGTCGCAGACGGTGATGACGATGTCCGGCGGGTTGCCTTCAAAGGCGTCGTTGCCTTTGCTGTACAAACCGTCGATAGCGATACCGGCCTGCTGCAGCGTCGTCAGGCTGCGTGGCAACACCTGGCCCTTGGGGAAACTGCCGGCGCTCACCGCCTCGAAGCCCTCGCGCGCCAGATGATTGAACATGGCTTCGGAAAGGATGCTGCGGCAACTGTTGGCCGTGCACATGAACAGGACACGCATGGATAGCTCCGGGGATATTAGAAATTCAGCAGCACGCGGTTTCGCGGGCAGGACGGCCGTCCATGTTGTGCAGGCGACAGGCATTGTCCTTGAGCCAATCGGCGTTGGCCGTGGCCGTGACCTTGAGGATCTGGTGAACCCAATCCGGCAGATCCGGGTTGAGCCGGTAATAGACCCACTGACCCTGACGGCGATCGAGCAACAACCCATTGCTGCGCAGTTGCGCGAGGTGGCGGCTGATTTTCGGCTGGCTGTCGTCGAGGGCGCACATCAGCTCGCAGACACACAGCTCACCCTGCTCGGCAATCAGCAAGGTGGCGCGGGCACGGGTTTCATCGGCCAGGCTTTTGAACAGTTCGGTGGGGGTGAGCATAGGAGTGCGGGCTCGAACATATGGAAAACCGAATATACGGATATCCATATATTATTCAACCCCGGATGCGATCCCTTGTAGGAGTGAGCCTGCTCGCGATAGCGGTATGCCTGTGAAGCAGAAGTCGCCTGATACACCGCTATCGCGAGCAGGCTCACTCCTACAAGGGAATTGTGTGGGCAGGATCAGCCGCGTAACAGGCCTTGCTCCACCTCGCAAAGGCCGACGACATAATCCCAGACCACCCGCAGCCGTACCGACTTGTGCAGCTCGCGCCGGGTGCTGATCCAGTAGCTGCGCTCGATGCTGTCATCCGGCAGCAACCGCAGAACCCTGTGGGAGCGGGCTTGCTCGCGAAGGCGTAGTGTCAGTCGATATTTACGTCACAGACATACCGCCTTCGCGAGCAAGACCGCTCCCCCAAGGGGAGTTGTGTGGGGTGGGCTATCCGCGTAACAGGCCCTGCTCCGCTTCGCACAACCC
>NZ_JAJSLU010000012.1:32532-64602 GCF_023063025.1 Pseudomonas sp. YL2
GAGGGGGGGGGGGGGGCCCGGCGCGGCGCCGCGGGGGCACAGAGTTTCACCACCACCCCCCCCCCCCGCGCGGGCCCGCACCCCCCCTCCCACAAGGGGATTTGTGTGGGCTGGACTATCCGCGTAACAGGCCTTGCTCCGCTTCGCACAACCCCACCACATAATCCCAGACCACCCGCAGCCGTACCGACTTGTGCAACGCGCGCCGGGTGCTGATCCAGTAACTGCGCTCGATGCTGTCATCCGGCAACAACCGCAGAACCCTGTGGGAGGGGGCGTCCGCGCCGCGGCGGGGGCGGTGGCGGGCCGTCACGCGCCCCGCCAAAATCCCCCCCCCCCCCCCGCCCCTTGCTCGCGAAGGCGTAGTGTCAGTCGATATCTACGTCACAGACATACCGCCTTCGCGAGCAAGCCCGCTCCCACAGGGGGATTTGTGTGGGGCGGGATCAGCCGCGCAACAGGCCCTGATCCGCCTCGCAAAGGCCGACGACATAATCCCAGACCACCCGCAACCTTACTGACTTGTGCAGCTCGCGCCGGGTGCTGATCCAGTAACTGCGCTCGATGTTGTCATCCGGCAGCAACGCCACCAGATCCGGATCCGACGCGGCCATGTAGCAAGGCAACACCGCAATGCCCAATCCCGAGCGCGCCGCTTCCTGCTGGGCGATGACGCTGGTGCTATGGAACACCACGCGCGGGCTGCGGCAGAAGCTGTTGAGGAACATCAGTTCCTGACTGAACAACAGATCATCGACATAACCGATCCACGCATGCCGCGCGAGGTCTTCGCGGCTGCGCAACGGCGGTGCGTTGTCGAGGTAGCGTTGGCTGGCGTAGAGCGCCAACCGATAGTCGGTGAGCTTGCGCGTGACCAGCATGTCGGCCGCCGGGCGCTCCAGATGAATGCTGATTTCCGCCTCGCGGTTGAGGATGCTGACGAAGCGCGGCACGGCGACCAGTTCCACTTCCAGTCCCGGATAACGTTCGAACAGGCCGATCATCCGGCTGGCGAGAAACTTGATGCCCAGCCCTTCGGTGACGCCGACACGGATCTTGCCCAGCGGTGCGGTGGACTGGGTGATTTCTTCCTGGGCCAGCAGCGCGACGTTCTCCATGGCTTCGGCGTGCTTGAGCAGCGCCTCGCCTGCCGGGGTCATTTCATAGCCCTGGGCGTGCTGGACGAACAGCGCGGTGCCGAGGCTTTTTTCGATGGCCTCGATGTGTCGGGCCACGGTGGCGTGAGTAGTGTTCAAGCGCCGGGCAGCGGTGAGCAGGCGGCCGCTGCGTTGCAACTCAAGAAAGAACCGCAGGTCATTCCAGTCGAACATGGGTTGTCCTTGTCAGCTATCGTCAATCCAGGCTGTTTGAAAACGCACAGCAGCTGCGCAAAAACTAACATTCTTTTAACGAAAGCTAACAACTAGAGTGTCCGACAATAAAAACAAAAAGCGAGGTCAGGGAATGCAGACTTCCCTTGAAGAATACGACTACATCGTGGTCGGCGCCGGCCCCGCCGGGTGCCTGCTGGCCAATCGACTGTCGGCAGACAAACAGCAGCGGGTGTTGCTGCTCGAAGCCGGCGGACGCGACAACTACGCATGGATTCACATCCCCGTGGGTTACCTGTTCTGCATCGGCAACCCGCGCACCGACTGGTGCTTCAAGACCGAAGCGCAACCCGGCCTGCAAGGTCGCAGCCTGAGCTACCCACGCGGCAAAGTGCTCGGTGGCTGCTCCTCGATCAACGGCATGATCTACATGCGCGGCCAGGCTGGTGACTACGACGGCTGGGCCGCCGAGGGCAATCCGGGCTGGGCCTGGAACGACGTGCTGCCGCTGTTCAAACAGAGCGAAAACCACTTTGCCGGCGCCGCTGAATTTCACGGTGCCAAGGGTGAATGGCGGGTCGAGCAACAGCGGCTGTCATGGCCGATTCTCGACGCGTTTCGCAGTGCCGCCGAGCAGAGCGGCATCGCCAGCATCGACGACTTCAATCAGGGCGACAACGAGGGTTGCGGCTACTTTCAGGTCAACCAGAAGGCCGGGGTGCGCTGGAACGCGGCCAAGGCTTTTCTCAAACCGATTCGCGAGCGGGTCAATCTGACGGTGCTGACCGGGGTTGAAGTGGATCGGGTGCTGCTGGAAAACGGCCGTGCTTCAAAAGTCAGCGCGCGTCACGAAGGTCAGGTGAAAAGCTTCAAGGCGCGCAAGGAAATCGTCCTCTGCGCTGGCGCCGTGGGTTCGCCGAGCATTCTGCAGCGCTCCGGGATCGGCCCGCGTCCGCTGCTCGAGCGCCTCGGCATCGGGGTGATTCATGAGCTGCCGGGGGTCGGCGGCAACCTGCAGGATCACCTGCAACTGCGCCTGATCTACAAACTGCAGAACGCTCGGACCCTGAATCAGATCGCCGGCAGCGTCTGGGGCAAGATGGGCATGGGCCTGCGTTATCTGTATGACCGCAGCGGGCCGCTGTCGATGGCGCCGAGTCAGCTCGGGGCGTTTGCCCGATCCGGGCCGGAGCAGACTTCAGCCAACCTTGAGTATCACGTGCAGCCGCTGTCGCTGGAGCGTTTTGGCGAGCCGCTGCACAGCTTTCCGGCGTTCACCGCGTCGGTGTGTGATCTGCGTCCGCAGAGCCGTGGCCGCATCGACATCCGTTCGGCAGACCCGCAGGAAGCACCGCTGATTCAACCGAACTACCTCAGCCATCCTGAAGACCTGCGCGTGGCCGCCGACGCGATTCGCCTGACCCGCCGTATCGTCAGCGCCCCGGCCCTGCAAGCGTTCAAACCGGTGGAATACTTGCCCGGCGACAACCTGCAAAGCGAGGAGCAATTGCACGAAGCGGCCGCGCGCATCGGCACGACGATTTTCCACCCGGTCGGCACCTGTCGCATGGGCAATGACGCGGAAGCGGTGGTCGATGCGCAATTGCGCGTGCATGGCGTGCCCGGCCTGCGCATCGCCGACGCCTCAATCATGCCGCGCATCACCTCGGGCAACACCTGTTCGCCTACGCTGATGATTGCCGAGAAGGCCGCGCAGCTGATCCTTTCAGGACCTGTTCAAAGCACCAATGTGGGAGCGGGCTTGCTCGCGAAAGCGGAGTGTCATTCACCCATGATTTGACTGACACGGCCCCTTCGGGAGCAAGCCCTCTCCCACAGGAATCAACAGCATTCAAGGCATCGCGCAACACCCGGACACGCAACACCAGTGGAACAACAAAAACAATCACTGTGAGGGATACCGATATGTCAGAACACGCTCAGCCGCTGGACGCCGCGAGCGGCGCCAGCACCAGCAATGCTACGCAGAAAGTCATCTTCGCCTCGTCCCTGGGGACGGTGTTCGAGTGGTATGACTTCTTCCTCTACGGCGCCCTCGCGGCGGTGATCAGCAAGCAGTTTTTCGCCGGGGTCAACGACACCACGGCGTTCATCTTCGCGCTGATGGCCTTTGCCGCCGGGTTTATCGTGCGGCCGTTCGGGGCGCTGGTGTTCGGTCGGTTGGGGGACATGATCGGGCGCAAATACACCTTCCTCGCGACCATCATCCTGATGGGTATCGCCACGTTCTGCGTCGGCCTGCTGCCGACCTACGCCAGCATCGGCATTGCCGCGCCGATCATTCTGGTGGTGCTGCGCATGCTTCAGGGTCTGGCCCTGGGCGGTGAATACGGCGGTGCTGCGACCTATGTGGCGGAACACGCGCCGATCGGCAAACGCGGCTTCCACACCAGCTGGATTCAATCCACTGCAACCCTCGGCCTGCTGCTGTCGCTGCTGGTGGTGCTCGGGTGCCGCTACTTCACTGGCGATCAGTTTGAAGTCTGGGGCTGGCGCATTCCGTTCCTGCTGTCGATCGTGCTGCTGGGCATTTCCACCTGGATCCGCCTGAGCCTGCACGAGTCGCCGGCGTACCTGAAAATGAAAGAGGAAGGCAAAGCCTCGAAAGCGCCGATCCGCGAATCCTTCGGCAAATGGGAGAACCTCAAGGTCGTGCTGATCGCCCTGTTCAGCATCAACGCCGGGCAAGCGGTGACCTTCTACGCTGCGCAATTTTACGTGCTGTTCTTCCTCACCCAGTTCCTGAAAATGGACCCGGCGGTGGCCAACAGTCTGCTGATCATCAGCGTGGTGATCGGTGCGCCGTTCTTCATCATTTTCGGCTGGCTCTCGGACAAGGTCGGGCGCAAACCGGTGCTGATGCTCGGCCTGCTGCTGGCCACCGCGCTGTACTTCCCGATCTTCAAATCCCTGGCGCACTACGCCAACCCGGCAATCGATCAAGCCAGCCGTCAGGCGCCGATCACCGTGCTGGCCGATCCGGCGACCTGCACCTTCCAGTTCGACCCGGTGGGCAAGGCCAAATTCGACAGCCCGTGCGACAAGGTCAAGACCTTCCTGGTCAAGCAGGGCCTGCCCTACTCCAGTGTCGCCGCTCCGGCCGGCAGTGGCGTGCAGGTGAGCATCGGCGACGTGAAGATCGACGGCTACGACGAATCCGCCCTGCGCGGCGCGGTGACCCTCGCCGGCTACCCGCAACAGGCCGACCTGCAACAGATCAACAAACCGATGATCGTGGCGCTGATCGTCGCGCTGATCATCATCTCGGCCATGTGCTACGGCCCGCTGGCTGCGCTGATGGTCGAACTGTTCCCGACGCGCATCCGCTACACCTCGATGTCCCTGCCGTATCACATCGGCAACGGCTGGTTCGGCGGTTTCCTGCCAACGGTGTCGTTCGCGCTGGTGGTGTACACCGGGGATATTTTCTATGGGCTGTGGTACCCGGTGCTGATTACCGGGGTCAGCTTGGTGGTGGGGATGATCTGTCTGCGAGAGACGAAGAATATCGATCTGGACAAAAACTGATTCCAGATCAACTCAGCTTACCTGTGGCGAGGGAGCTTGCTCCCGCTCGACTGCGAAGCAGTCGCAAAACCTGTAACCGTGGTGTATCTGATGCACTGTAATTGCAGGGTTTAGGGTCGCTTCGCAACCCAGCGGGAGCAAGCTCCCTCGCCACAGGTGATTTACTCGGTCACAGACTTACGTGTCAGACGTCAGCCTTGATCACCTCAAACTTCACCTGATCCGGATAAAACGCCACGTAGTCACGAATCGGCGCGACCGAGACTTTCGGATTTTCGTAAGTCCACACCGCATTCGCCCCCTCATGCCCCGGCACTTGCAGGCTGAAGTAATTGGCATCGCCCTTGTACGGGCAGTAACTGGTGTGGTCGGTGCGGGCGAAGTATTTCTCGTCGATGTCTTCGCGGGGCACGTAGTACACCGGCGGGTAGTTGGCCTCATGGAGCACCAGCACATGCGAGGACGCCGCGACCTGGATGCCGTGGAATTTCACCAGCAGGCAACCGGGGAGTTCTTCGAGGGTGATGACGGGATTGAGGCCGGTGGTGCTCATGGGGGTTCTCCAGGGACAAATGAACAGTGGCGAGGGAGCTTGCTCCCGCTGGGCTGCATAGCAGACCCAAATCCGGAAATCGCGCTGCATCAGGTATAACGCGATTTCAGGTTTTGCGACGGCTTCGCCGCCGAGCGGGAGCAAGCTCCCTCGCCACAAGCGTCAGGTTGGCCCTGTCATTTCACATCAAACCACGATATCAGTCGCCACCGCCTGCCCCACCACACCCACGGCAAAGTCAACCTGCCCCTGCCCGGTCAGATCGACCAGCAGCCCGGTCTGACCGTTCTGCGCGTAGTAAGTCAGGATCGCATCGCCCGCGTGGCCGGTGAAACTGCTGACGAAGTTCAGTGACGCCGCCCCCGTGGCAAACGCGGCGATGCCCGAGAGGTCGATCTTGTCCACGCCGCTCTTGAAATCCATGATCCAGTCCGGCTGGTTGTCGGTCGAATCGCTGGCTGCGCCGAACACGAAGGTGTCTGCGCCCTCGCCGCCCCACAGCACATCCGCGCCGCCACCGCCGTAAAGGATGTCGTTGCCGGCTCCGCCGAACAGATGGTTGACGGCCGAGTTGCCGATCAGCAGGTCATTGCCCGAACCGCCAACCGCATTCTCCACGGTCACGCCATAGGCAATCGATACGTTGCCGACCAGCCCGCCAACGTCAGAGAACGAACCCTCATTGAGGTTGATCTTCTGGTTCTGGGTGAAGCCGGAGAAGTTCAGCGTATCGTTACCGCCACCGTCCCACACCGAAAACACCAGTTTCGACGACGCTGACGTCGCGCCGTAGTAATCACGCCCGGCGTTGGAGCCGAAACCGTAGGTGGTGTCATCGGCGCGGGTTGCATAGTTGGCGCCGTAGAGTTTCTGCACCGCCACGATATCGTCGAGCAACGGTGCCGAGGCGTAGGCGCCACTGCCATCCTTGCTGAAGTTCTGGTCGGTGTTGGCTTCACTCCAGTAGCTCATCAGGCTGTAGCCACGGGTGTCTTCGGCGTACTTGGCGTCGTTGTAGGTCGGGCTGCCGTTGCCGGCGTTGTAGGCGCCCGGGTGCGACAGGCCAAGGGTGTGGCCGATTTCGTGGGTCAGGGTCTGACGCCCGTAGTTGTTGGTGTCCGGGGTCTTGTTGACCTGATATTGATTGTTGATCAGATACCACGACTGACCGTCATAGCTGCCGCCGCTCGGCAGGTAGGCGAACGCCGCGCCGCCGGTGCTGACGTCGTAGTTGCCGAAGGTCATGTGGCCGTCGCCGCCCTTGCCTTCAGTGAACGTGACCTTGGCCACGTCGGCCCAGGATTGCATGGCCAGTATGGCTTGAGCCTTTTGCTGAGCGCTGAACTGGCTGAAGTTGCCGAGATTCGGGTTGTAGTTCGCCGGTTTCTCGGTGAGGAAGGTGTAGGTCAGGGAGATTTTGCCGTCACCGTTCTTGTCGTGCCACGACAGGTTTTTGCGCAGGATTTCGTCGGCTGCCTGATCGGCGGTGAACGACGGTTTGCCGTTCACTAGGCCGACGCCACGGTCGTACAGGTGGCTGAAGGCATTCACTTCGTCATAGGCGCTGCTGGTTTTCGCTTTGGCTTGAGCCATGGTGGGACTTCCTTGTTTCAGAGTTGGCAGTACGCGTCGAGCACGGCGATCCACTAGCGAGATCGTCCGGTCACTCGCGTTTCTGAGAAGCCCGTTGAACCTGACACGGGCGTCAACTGCCTTGCCAATCGATTTCTCGATAGCCGCTCGCGACGTCCCGGTAATACCGGTCATCTCCGGCAATGTTTTGATCTGTATATCCATACAGATAAAAGTTGCCCCGAGCGCCAACTGCGGCCATCCTGTGCACCTCCAGTGAACTGATCGACGACGGTGGTTATGCGGCTGTACCTCTGTGAAAAACCTTCCCAGGCCAAAGACATCGCGGCCGTGCTGGGCGCCAGGCGTCGGGGCGACGGCTGCTGGCTGGGAACGGACGTCACAGTGACCTGGTGCATCGGCCATCTGCTGGAAACCGCGCCGCCGGATGCCTACGACGCGCGCTACAAGCGCTGGGTGCTGGCGGATCTGCCGATCATTCCGGACAAATGGAAAATGACCGTCAAGCCGCGCACCGCCAGCCAGTACAAAGCGGTCAAGCGCCTGCTCGGCGAGGCCAGCGAACTGATCATCGCCACCGACGCCGACCGTGAGGGCGAAATGATCGCCCGGGAACTGGTCGAGCACTGCCGCTATCGCGGGCCGATCCGCCGCTTGTGGCTGTCGGCGCTGGATGAAGCATCGATCCGCAAGGCTCTGGCCGCGCTGAAGCCAGGGGCGGAAACCTTCAGCCTGTATCACTCGGCGCTGGGGCGCTCGCGGGCCGACTGGCTGATCGGCATGAACATGAGTCGCCTGTTTACGCTATTGGGCCGGCAGTCCGGCTATCAGGGTGTGCTGCCGGTCGGCCGGGTGCAGACGCCGACACTGCGGCTGGTGGTGGATCGCGACCGCAGCATCGCCGATTTCGTGCCGGTGCCGTATTGGGCGATCGATGTGCAACTGCTGCACGACGGCACGCCGTTCACTGCGCAATGGCGTGCGCCCTCCGACGTTTGCGACGATCAGGATCGCTGCCTGAATCAGGCGTTGGCCCAGCAGGCAGCCGCCGCTCTGAACAGCGCTGCCAGTGCGCGTGTGGTGAAGCTGCGCACCGAACGCATGCGCGAAGTGGCGCCGCTGCCGTTCGACCTCGGCACCCTGCAGGAAGTCTGTTCGAAGAAACTCGGTCTCGGCGCCCAGGAAACTCTCGACATCGCCCAGGCCCTTTACGAAACCTACAAGGTCATCACCTACCCGCGCAGCGATTGCGGCTTTCTGCCGCTGAGCCAGCACAGCGAAGCTCCTGGAATACTCGCCGCATTGCGTCAGGCCGACCCCAGCCTTGACGCGCTGAACGGTCACCTCGACCCGCAGCGCCGCTCACGGGCGTGGAACGACGCCAAGGTCAGCGCCCACCACGGCATCATCCCCACGGCGGCGGCGAAAAATCTCGAACGCCTGAGCGGCAAACACCGGGCGGTCTATACCCTGATTCGTGCGCGTTATCTGGCGCAATTTCTGCCCAACCATGAATACGATCGCACCCAGGCCGATTTCGATTGCGCCGGTGAAGCATTGCGCGCGGTTGGCAAGCAGATTATCGAACCGGGCTGGAAGCGCGCCCTGCCCGAAGCCCTCGCCCCGGCCAAGGGCCGTGAGGCGCCAGCCCCGCAAACCCTGCCGGCGCTGAGCCAGGGTATCGATTGCGCCGTGGCCGGCGTGAACCTCAAGGATCTGTGGACCCAGCCGCCGAAGCCCTACACCGAGGGCGACCTGATCAAGGCGATGAAGAACGTCGCCAAACTGGTGGAAGATCCGCTGCTCAAACAGAAACTCAAGGACACCACCGGCATCGGCACCGAAGCGACCCGCGCTTCGATCATTCAGGGTCTGCTGGATCGAGGTTATCTGGTGAAGAACGGCAAGGCGCTGGCCGCGACGCCGGCGGCCTTCAGCCTGATCGACGCCGTGCCCCGGGCGATTGCCGATCCCGGCACCACCGCCATCTGGGAACAGGCGCTGGACATGGTGCAGAGCGGCGAGATGAGCCTGGAAGAGTTCGTCACCAAACAGGCGGCGTGGATGAGCAAGCAGGTCACCCGGTGTTCTGCGCTGAGCCTGACCATCAGCGGCCCGCCACCGGCCGGCAAGGCTGCTGCGCCGTGGAAGAAAAAGCGTAAATCGACGCGCAGTAAAACCGCCAGTGCAACCAAGCGTACCGCCAAATAACTCAAATCTGCTGAGTTGCTGTGGCGAGGGAGCTCGCTCCCGCTCGGCTGCGCAGCAGTCGCAAAACCTGCAACTATGGTCTATCTGAAACATCGCGATTGCTGGCTTTAGGGCCGCTTCGCGCCCCAGCGGGAGCAAGCTCCCTCGCCACAGGGTTCTTAAGTCTCCCTTTTGGAGTTCATTGAACATGCCCACTATCGAACTGCACCCCGCCCAACGCGACGAACTGCAAACCATCGAAAACCTCATGCAGTTCTACATGTACGACTTCAGCCAATGGCTACCACTGAAGCTCGGCGAACATGGTTTCTTCAGCATTCAGCAGAAAGACGATTACTGGCGCAATCCCGCTACCCAACCGTTCCTGATCCGCGTCGACGGTGAACTGGCCGGCTTCGTGACCGTGGATAACGACACCCACATCGACGGCGCCGAACACAACATCGGCTACTTTTTCCTCACCCGACGCTTTCGTGGCCAAGGCGTCGCGCAGTTTGTCGTCTCTGCCCTCTTGAGCCGTCTGCCCGGTCAATGGCAGATTTTCCACATCGATGCCAACCTGCCTGCGCAGCGCTTCTGGGCCAGGTTGATCCCCGAATTGGCTGGCGGCGCCTTCACCCGCCAGCAGCGCGCCGTGGACGGTTATCCCTGCACCTTCTATGTCCTGCGTGCCCCTGCAGCCGTTGCCTGAACGGAACTTTTCTCATTCCAAAACAGCTTTGTCCGACAATATGTAGTGAACAAAAATAATCACTACAAAACCGTTGACGGCACCGTTTTGCTTTTGCATGATGAAGACGTTCCCCGATCGGGAACATCGGTAACACGCTTGAGCAAACTCGTCTGACCGCCGAGTTGTTTTTTCCGGATACACGCTGCCCACAAGGCAGATTGAAGAAGCTGACCTGGCCTGAACGTCCAGTACAAGGACGAGAAGCGCTGGCGAAAATTCTCAAGACGCTTGTGGTCGACCCTGAAAATGTCGTCAAGGAGCCTCCCGGTTTTCGCTGCTTCTCCTCGTTGTGACGCTATTGCGTAGCAGTTATTCAACACGACTACATGCAACAGACGCATGACCCCGTACTTCACACGGGCGACCGCTGACGTCCTGGTTTCGGTGCCAGGGATCAACTAACCGATGGGCTACCTGTATTAGCGAATCAACTTTGAAAGATCACCAGACTGGTCAAGGGGCAAACATCATGAATCTGAACAATCAACCTACTATCGAAGAACTGGCTCGTATGTTCGCTGCGCAAAAAGACAGCCACGACAGCCACATTCTCTGGATCAGCAAGTCGGGTCAGGTGCATATCGACTGCCTGTCGCCCCATGCTGGTGAAGAAGAATTCGACCGCAGCAACCAGAACCTGCTGGCCCGCCTGAAGATGTACCGCCGCGGCCACGGTTATGTCGGCAAGAAAGCTGCGGCCGATAAAGACTTCATCGGCAATGTGCTGCAGACGCTGAAACAGGCGTGGGATTCGATGCAGAACAAGAATGAAGTTCGGGTGATTGACCGGTTCTGCTGATTTACAACTTCAATAAATAAAAAGGGTCTGCTTCCAACAGAAGCAGGCCCCTTTTATATCCGCAATTCACCACACAATCCTCTGGGGGGGGGGGTTCTCCCGCAAGGGCGCGGGGGGTGACCCCCCCCCCCACCACACGGCCCCCCCCCCGCGGCCGGCCGCTCCCACAGGGGGGCTGTGTTGTTGGTCAGATTTTCGCTTGCAGGACCAAATTCACAAACGCCAGCGCCGCCGCACTGTGGTAATTATTCTGCCGCCGCAACAACGCCGCCCCACGCTGCGGTGCTTCATTCTCTACGCTCAAACGACGCAACGCCCGGTCTTCGCTGGCAATCGCCTCGGGCAACATCGTCGCCATCGGCGAATGCCGCACCACCTCCAGCAACGTACTCACCGAATTCACCTCGATCCGCACCTGCGGCGTGATCCCCTGCTGACGGAAATACTCATCGATCGATAACCGCGTGATGAAGTCCGGCGCCAGCAAAGCGAAATCCAGTTGGGCAAGATCGCTCGCCGTCAGCACCGCCTGACTCTCGTACAACGGATGCTCGCGCCCGACCATGATCCCCAGGGTTTCGGTAAACGCCGGAATACACTCAATGTCCGGGTGGCGCACCGGGGTAAAGGCAATCGCGATGTCCAGCGAATCGTCCGCCAGCCCCGCCTCGATATCATCCATCGACAGCTCGAAAATCTGCAGATGGATACCCGGATAGCGTGCGGCGAAATCACGTACCAACGGCCCGACCAGATAGGCCATGAACGTCGGCGTCATGGCCAGCCGCAAGCGCCCACGCGACAGATCCTTCACGTCATGCAACGCCCGCTTGCCCGCCTCCAACTCCACCAGCACGCGCCGCGCACACTCAATGTAAGCCTCACCGGCATCGGTGGGTTTAACGGTGCGCGAGGTGCGGTCGAACAGATTCACCCCGAGGCTTTCCTCCAGTTGGCGGATCTGTTGCGACAAGGTCGGCTGCGACACATGCAACGCCTCCGCCGCCCGGGTGAAGCCGCCGTGATCGGCAACGGCCAGCAGATATCGCAAATGTCGCAGCAGCATGGGATCACCATCTATAGGCAGTGCTTATGCGAAGCATTGTATATCGGTCTTGGACGCTATGGATCAATCGGCAGAAGATGGCTCCCACAGCAAGCCAACCTTGAAAGGAGTGACACCATGCAACAGTCCCACGCCTACAACGATGCCAGCCTGGCCCTGACCACCCGCATTCTCGACATCAAGGCCCGCAAGAATTTGTCATGGCAGGATCTTGCCGATGGCACCGGCCTGAGCCTGGCCTACGTCACCGCTGCCCTGCTCGGCCAGCACCCGCTGCCGCAAGACGCCGCGCAAGTGGTCGGCGAAAAACTTGAGCTGGACGCCGACGCCATCGCCGCGCTGCAGATCATCCCGCTGCGTGGCAGCCTTAGCGGCGTGCCGACCGACCCGACCATCTACCGCTTCCACGAGATGATCCAGATCTACGGCACCACCCTCAAAGCCCTGGTCCACGAGCAGTTCGGCGACGGCATCATCAGCGCCATCAACTTCAAGCTCGACATCAAGAAAGTCGAAGACCCGGAAGGCGGCTCCCGCGCCGTGGTCACCCTCGACGGCAAGTTCCTGCCGCTGCGCCCGTTCTGATCCACCCCGGCCCGCACCCCGTGTGCGGACCGACCGCTCTCTTGTTCAATGAGGACACGCCCATGAAAAACCTGATCGAAGGCTTCCTGAAGTTCCAGAACGAGGCGTTTCCGCAACGCACCGAGCTGTTCAAGCACTTGGCGACCACTCAAACCCCGGGCACCTTGTTCATCACCTGTTCCGACAGCCGTGTGGTGCCGGAACTGCTGACCCAGCAAGAACCCGGCGAGCTGTTCGTGATCCGCAACGCCGGCAATATCGTGCCGTCCTACAGCCCGCATCCGGGCGGGGTTTCGGCGACGGTGGAATACGCGGTGGCGGTACTTGGGGTGACGGACATCGTGATCTGCGGCCACTCCGATTGCGGCGCGATGACCGCGATTGCCCAGTGCAAATGCATGGATCATCTGCCCGCCGTCAGCGGCTGGCTGCAACATGCCGAGTCGGCGAAAGTGGTGAACGAGGCGCGGCCGCACGCCAATGACGCGGCGAAATTGAGTTCGATGGTGCGGGAAAATGTGATCGCGCAACTGGCGAACATTCAGACCCACCCGAGCGTGCGCCTGGCCCAGGAGAAAGGCCTGCTGAACCTGCATGGCTGGGTGTATGACATCGAGACCGGCTCGATCGATGCGCTGGCGGCGGATCGCCGCACGTTTGTGCCTCTGGCTGAGCAGCCGGCGACGTGCGCCATTCAGGCAAACACTAGTGCAGCCGCCTGAAGGAGAACAGTGCAACTCTGTGGCGAGGGAGCTTGCTCCCGCTGGGGCGCGCAGCGGCCCTCGCTCATTTGGGTCTGCTGCGCAGACCAGCGGGAGCAAGCTCCCTCGCCACAGGTTTGGTGTTCAGATCAGCGTTTTACGCTGAGGTCGATCTGGGTCATACGGCTACGCACCGTAAACACGCCATCCCCCGAAAGAATCGCACTGCGCGCAAACAGGCGCCCGCTCTCCCAGTTCGAAAGCCCCAGTTCCGGCTTGTTCAGTGCGTATTGCCCATCGACCCAACGGGTAATCCCGTTACCCACAAACGGCGCGTTCACCGCGTTGTAGAAGCGTTCCTGGACAGCAGCATCCTCGCTGATCAACGACACCGTGAACTGTGGGCTGTAGCGGTTGAACAGCGCGATCGCCTGATCCAGATCGTCGACAATCATCAGGCTGACTTCCGGGGTTTCTTCCCATTCCCACTCGCGGCCCAGCTCGGATTCCGCCAGCGTTTCGGCCAGGGCTTCGGTCTGATAACCCTCGGCGCGATAGACCTCGACTGTCGCGTTGTGCCACTCGGCCGGCAGGTAACTTTCGCTGCCTGCGACGATGTGCAATTTGCAGCCCTGACCGCGTGCGGTACCGGCCTGCTGCAGCGCATCGAGGAACAGCGGGATCAGCTCGACGGCACGATCACGTTGAATCAGGCAGACGTTCAGCGTGTTGCAGACTTTGCGATCCAGCGAATTACGCACCACGGCGGCGAAGCGCGTGGCGTCGGCGTGACGATCGGCAATCAGCCACGCGCCGCCAGTGCCGTGCAGGCTGACCGCCGTGCCCGCCTGCTGGGCGATGCTACCCAACTGGCTGACCGCACGCCCCGAACCCCGGGCCACCGCCAGCGACAAACGCCGGTCGGCGAACATCGCCCAACCGGCCGCGTGATTGACGCTTTCCACCAGCGACACCGCACCCGCCGGCAGACCGGCATCGGCCAGCGCCGGGTTCAGCGCGTGAGTGACGATTGCTTGCGCGGTGCCCAATGCATCGCTGCCGATGCGCAGTACCGCGGCGTTGCCGGTGCGCAACACGCCAGCGGCATCGGCGAACACGTTCGGCCGTCCTTCAAACACGAACGCCACGATGCCCAGCGGCGACACCACTTGCTCGACCTTCCAGCCGTCGTGTTCGACGCAGCTGATGACCTTGCCGCGCGTGGCCGGCGCATCCCGCCAGGCGCGCAGACCGGCGATCATGTCGCGGCGCATGCGGTCGTCGGCGAGCAGCCGGGTGGTGGAGCGGCCACGGGCCTTGGCGCGTTCGATGTCGGCCAGGTTGGCGGCTTCGATCAGGTTCCAGCACTCTGCGGTTTCCAGGCGTTGCGCGAACAGATCGAAGAAGTGGCTGATGGCTTCGTCGGAGACTGCCGACAATGCAGTGAATGCCGCTTCAGCACGCTCGATCGCCACCGCAGCCGCTTGTTGATCGACCACCGGAATCAGCAACAGCTCGCCACTCACCTGCTCGACCAGCAGGTGGTCACCGGGCTGAAACCGCGCCGCCAGTTCGGGGCTGACCACGGTCACACGGTTGCCAGCGAAAGGGATCGGCGTACCAGCGACTAGACGTTCGAGCGCAAGAGACATGAAGCGGATTCACCATATGAGGGGCGGCCGGAAAATGTATAGGAACTGCGCTCTCCGAGGCAACACAAAACCCTTGTAGGAGTGAGCCTGCTCGCGATAGCGGAGTGTCAGACGCAGTCATATTGAATGACACACCGCTATCGCGAGCAGGCTCACTCCTACAGTTACTGCGGTGCTTTTTAGAACACCGACCAGCCAATCCGCGAACTGAGCATCTCCAGCGCCGCCATCCCCGCCAGCGAGTTGCCGGCAGCGTTGAGTTCCGGCGACCACACGCACACCGTGAACTGCCCGGGCACCACCGCGACGATCCCGCCGCCAACCCCGCTCTTGCCCGGCAAGCCGACGCGATAAGCGAAGTTGCCGGCCTCGTCGTACAGACCGCTGGTGGCCATGATCGAGTTGACCTGCTGGGTCTGGCGCCGAGTGAGGATCTGTTCGCCGCTGTGTTTGCAGAAACCGTCGTTGGCGAGGAAGCAGAACGCCCGGGCCAGATCGATACAGTTCATGCGCAACGCGCAGTGGCTGAAGTAGCTGCGCAGCACCGCTTCGACGTCGTTGTGGAAGTTGCCGAACGATTGCATCAGGTACGCCATGGCCGCGTTGCGGGCGCGATGCTGGTACTCGGATTCGGCGACCTTGCCGTCGACGATCACCTGTGGATTGCCCGACAGGCGCCGCACGAAGTCGCGCATCGACAGGGCTGGCGCGGCGAAACGCGACTGGTTGATGTCGCAGATCACCAGCGCCCCGGCGTTGATGAACGGATTGCGCGGGCGCCCGCGTTCGAACTCCAGTTGCACCAGCGAGTTGAACGGCTGGCCGGACGGCTCGTGCCCCAGACGCTCCCAGATCGCCTCGCCGGAATGCTCGATCGCCTGCACTAGGCTGAACACCTTGGAAATACTCTGCACCGAGAACGGCGTCTCGGCGTCGCCGGCGCAATACATTTCGCCGTCGTTGCCATACACGGCGATGCCCAGCTGATTGGCCGGCACGGTGCCGAGGGCGGGAATGTAATCAGCCACTTTGCCCTGCCCGATCAGGGGCCGGACAGCGTCAAGAATCTCGTTCAACAGCGCTTGCATGCCGGGTTCCGAAGTCTCGCCCCATGGGATTGCGGGGACACTGGGGCTAGACGCTGCGCACCTGCCACGAATCACACTGGCTATCACAGGGGACTGTGGTAGATGAAAGATTCAGGGCTGGCCGCGATCAAGGGTGGGAGTGGGCTTGCTCACGAAGGGGTCGGCACAGTCAGCATTGGCTGACCTGACGCCTTCGCGAGCAAGCTCGCTCCCACTGGGGCTGTGGTGGATGAAGGATTCAGGGCTGGCCACGATCAAGTGTGGGAGTGAGCTTGCTCACGAAGGGGCCGGTACAGTCAGCATTGATGTTGGCTGAACTGACGCTTTCGCGAGCAAGCCCGCTCCCACAGGGGGCTGTGGTGGATGAAGGATGGGGGCCCGGCCGCGATCAGGGGTGGGAGTGGGCTTGCTCACGAAGGGGTCGGCACAGTCAGCATTGATGTTGGCTGACCTGACGCTTTCGCGAGCAAGCCCGCTCCCACAGGGGCTGTGGTGGATGAAGGATTCAGGGCTGGCCGCGATCAGGGGTGGGAGTGGGCTTGCTCACGAAGGGGCCGGTACAGTCAGCATTGATGTTGACTGAACTGACGCTTTCGCGAGCAAGCCCGCTCCCACAGGGGGCTGTGGTAGACGAAAGATTCAGGGCTGGCCGCGATCAGGGGTGGGAGTGGGCTTGCTCACGAAGGGGCCGGTACAGTCAGCATTGATGTTGACTGAACTGACGCTTTCGCGAGCAAGCCCGCTCCCACAGGGGGCTGTGGTGGATGAGGGATTGGGGCCTGGCCGCGATCAGGGGTGGGAGTGGGCTTGCTCACGAAGGGGTCGGCACAGTCAGCATTGATGTTGGCTGACCTGACGCTTTCGCGAGCAGGCTCGCTCCCACTGGGGGGATTGCTGCAAATCCGGGATTCAGTGTGCGCCGTCGAGACCGGCGAGCAGCGCACTGTCGCGGCTGTAGATATCCGGCGCATAGCGCACCTGCCCATCCTTGCCGACCTGCGCCGTCCAGTAGGTCATGAGGATCGGCACCGGTGCCGACAGGCGGAATTCGTGGGTGCTGCCGGTGGCGAGCAAGGTGTCGGTGCGGGTGCGTTCCGCCGGGGTCAGCAACAGGTCGCGCAGTTGCATCGGGTGCTCGACCCGCACACAGCCCGAGCTGAAGGCGCGCGGGCCTTTGTCGAACAGGGCCTTGCTCGGCGTGTCGTGCAGGTACACCGCGAACGGGTTGGGGAAACGGATCACCAGTTGCCCCAGCGGATTACGCGGCCCGGCGTCCTGGCGCAGCATGATGTTGCCGGGGTTGTCCCAGTCGATATCCGCTGCGGCCAACGGCTGACCATGGGCGTCGAGCACCTGCAGATTCTGCCGGCTGAGGAAGGTCTGGTCCTTGCGGATCGCCGGCAGCTTGTCTTCTTTCCAGATGGTCGGCGGCACGGTCCAGGTCGGGTTCAGGGTCAGACGCGTAACCCGGGATTTCAGCAGCGGGGTCTGCCGCTCGGCGCGACCGACCTGAGTACGGGTCTGCCAGACCGGCACGCCGGCCTGGTACAGGGTCAGCTCGGCGGCGGCGACGTTGACCAACAAACCGTCGGGTTCCATGTCCTGCGCCAGCCAGCGGAAACGCTCAAGGTTGACCCGCAATTGCTCGCGGCGGGTCAGCGGGCTGATGTTGAGCTCGGCAATCGTCCCCGGCCCAACTACCCCGTCGGCCTGCAACGAATGGTTGGCCTGAAAGCTCTTCACCGCTTCCACCAGCACGCCCTCATAGGCATTGCCGGGCGTACCGATGGCGTGGGTCAGGTAGCCTTCGTTGAACAGGCGTTGTGCCAATTCCGGCACGCGTTTGTCTTCCATCGCCGGGCGTAGCAACGGGCCGTTGCCCACCGACTGCCAGTGCGGCAAGGCCTGCAGCCGCTGGCTGGCGTAGAGGTGGCGCAGGCTCTGGTATTGCGCCAGACGCGGACGCGCCAGATCGAACGCGGTCTTGATGTCGTGCAGACCGGGCACGGCGATCGCCAGCAATTCCGCCTGACGATCACGCGGGGTGTCATCGGAATGCCACAGCGGTTCGAAATGCGATTGCAGCAGACGACCGTAATGCAGGTCCTGCAGGGCTTGAAGATAAGAGCGGCTGATGTCGATATCGGCGCACAACTCGCCGTCCTGCGGCGGATTGGCCGCCACCGGGTAGCGCTTGGGATTGAGGCCATCATCAGCCAACAGCTGCAACTGCGCGCGCAAGGCCGGCAAACGCCCGGACTCGCTGGCCCACACCGGCAGCCAGTCCTGCTGCTGATAAAACGCCTGCAATTGCGTCAGCGCCGCGCCGCTCAGGTGCGCGGCAATCGCCGGGCACGCCTGGGGCAAACCGATCAGCACCGCTTGCAGCGGACTTTGCGGCTCGAGCGGCATTTCCGCCGGCGGCGTCGGCAGGGTCTGCAACGGTGGCAGCGGCTCATCGGCGCAAGCGACAAACGGCGCAGCGAGCAAACAAATGCTCAAGTAGCATGCGTACTTTTTGAACAACTGCTTTACTCCAATCCGTGGCCGTCTGAATGACGGTCAACCTTACATCAGGTGCGCTGAACAGTCAGGCTCGAAACAGGGGTCTGTCGGGTATGACTGGGAGTCAGGAGCCAAAGTGCCAAATAAGTAGCAAGTGAGGACACTTTATAAATGTTGACGTATTTGCGCCGACTTCTGCTGACCACCGCGACCCTCGTCGTCGTGAGCAGCCCAGCTTTCGCCGCCGGCAAACCATCGCCGGTTCTCTTCACCAGCCTCGCCCACGCCGCGCCGGAACTCAATCCCCAAGCGCTGAAAGGTGCCTTGAGCGCCATGCAATGCGCAGTGAACAATGGCGCGAGACCCTCACGCCACCTGGCGATCATCGATTATTCGCAGCCCTCCACCGCCCGCCGGCTGTGGATCTTCGATCTGAACAGAAAGAAACTGGTGCTGCGCGATCTGGTCGCCCACGGTTCAAATTCCGGGGAAAATTTCGCTACCCAGTTCTCCAACCGCGAAGGCAGTTACCAATCCAGCCTCGGGCTGTTCCGCACCCAGGAAAGTTACGAGGGGACCCACGGTTATTCGCTGCGCATGGACGGTCTGGAACCGGGCTTCAATGACCTGGCCCGCGACCGGGCCATCGTGATCCACGCCGCCGACTACGTGAATCCGTTGTGGAGCAAGCGTCAGGGCCGTATCGGTCGCAGCCAGGGTTGCCCGGCGGTGCGCCCGCAAGTGGCGAAGCAGGTGATCGATAAACTCAAGGACGGCCAGTTCATGTTCTCCTGGTACCCGGACCAGCGCTGGCTGAAGTCCTCGCCGTACCTCAACTGCCAGCCGCAGCAAGTGGCGAGCATCTTGAGTACCCACGCCAGCTGACGATCAGGGCCACGACCATCAGCACCGCCGCAACCCCGAACGTGCTGTGCAAGCCACTGCCGATGACCTCGGCCGGGGCTTGCGTCGGGTCACCCGTAGCGAAGGCAAACACCGCACCCATGACCGCCGCGCCGGTGATCAGTCCGAGATTGCGTGACAGCCCGAGCAGGGCCGACACCACGCCGCGCTGATCCTGACTGACCATGGCCATTAACCCGCTATTGTTGGCCGCCTGAAACAACGCGTAATTGCTGGCAATGACCGCCATCGGCAGCAGATACGCCGGCAGACCGAGACTCATCGGCAACAACGCCAACAAACTGCAACCACCGGCCAACCCGAACAACGCCCCCGGCACCACCCGCCGCGCACCGAAGCGATCCACCAGACGCCCCGCCGGCACCCCGCCGCACGCCGCCAGCAGCGGCCCGACCGACAATGCCAGGCCGACCACGGTGCTGCCCAGTCCCAGGCCCCGGCTCAGGTAAAACGGCCCGACCACCAGCGTGGTCATCATCACCGTCGTCACCAGCAACGTCAGCGCCAGGCTGCTGCTCAGACGCGCATCGGCAAACAATGACAGGCGAATCAGTGGCGCCCTGGCTTTCATCTCGACCGCAACAAACACCCCTGCTCCGCACAGGCTGACCAGCAGCAACATCAATGTATGGCCGTCGAGCGTCATCGCCAGCGCGTAGGCGGCCAGCGTCAATACCAGCACCACGGTGCCGAGGTAATCAAACGCGACTGCCGATTTGGCCGGGCGATCCGCCGGCAGATATCGATAAACCAGCCACGCGTTGAGCAGGCCCAACGGCACGTTGAGGACAAAGATCGACGGCCAGCCGACATGCGCGATCAGCAGACCGCCCAGCGATGGCCCGAGGCTCGTGCCGGTGGCCGACATGGTTGCCAGCAAGCCCATCGCACTGCCCGCCCGCGCCTTGGGCACCGCATCCGCCACCAGCGCCACCGTCAAGGCGAACATGATCGCCGCGCCAAGGCCCTGCACGGCCCGCGCGCCGATCAACCAGCCCAGCCCCGGCGCCAGCGCACAGCACAGCGAAGCACTGGTAAAAATGCCGATGCCGATCAGCAGCAGGCGTCGCCGCCCGAACACATCGCCCAGACGCCCGACGCTGACAATCAACGTGGTGACCGCCAGCAGGTACGCCAGCACGATCCACTGCACCTGTTGAAACGTCGCATCGAACGCTGCAGCCAAGGTCGGTAATCCGGCATTGGCGATGCTAGTGTCCAGCGACGGCATCAACATCGACAGCGCCAGACTGGTCAGCGCCCAGCGGGCTTGAGGGGGCAAGGGGGATCCGGGCATCGGGCGCTCCTGGTGCAAAGGTCAGACGGCATAGCCTGAGTCTCGACACGGCAAGGCGCAAGACGCATGCTTTGCACTTGATACCTGCGTGGAACGCCATGTCATGAGCACACCGGATCTGAACCTGTTGATCACCCTCGACGTGTTGTTGCGCGAAGGCAGCGTCGCCCGCGCCGCGCACATTCTGCGGTTGAGCCCGTCGGCCATGAGTCGTGCCCTGGCCCGGCTGCGCGAAACCACTGGCGATCCGTTGCTGGTGCGCGCCGGCCGAGGTCTGGTGCCGACCCCGCGTGCGCTGGAATTGCGTGAGCGGGTCAGCGCTCTGGTGCAGGAAGCCGAGGCGGTGTTGCGCCCCGCCGAAGTGCTCGATCCCGGCCAATTGCAGCGCACCTTCACCCTGCGCAACACCGACGGTTTTGTCGAAACCTTCGCCGCCGCGCTGCTCGCGCGCATCGCTGAAGAAGCCCCCGGCGTGCGCCTGCGCTTTGTGCAGAAAGCCGACAAGGACAGCACGCCGCTGCGCGAAGGCCGGGTCGATCTGGAGACCGGCGTGGTCGACGACAGCACCGACCCGACGCTGCACAGCCGCATTCTGTTTGAGGATCACTGGATCGGTGTGGTTCGTGAGGGCCATCCGTTGAGCTCGGGCAAGATCAGCAGCAAACGCTTTGCCGGCGGCCAGCACATTCTGATCTCACGGCGCGGGCGCAGCAGCGGCCCGGTTGACGAAGCGCTGCTCGCCGCAGGGCTGACGCGGGATATCGTCACGTCATTCGGCGGCTTTTCGGCGGCGCTGACGCTGGTGCGCGAATCGAACCTGATCGCCACGGTTCCGGAGCGTCACACCAGCAAGCTGCGCATGGGCCTGCACAGCTTCGCCCTGCCCTTCAGGATGCCGCCGATCAGCGTGTCGATGCTCTGGCACCCGCGCATGGACGCCGACCCGGCGCACCGCTGGTTGCGCAATTGTGTACGAGAAGTCTGCGTCTAACGCGCATCGCCGCCAGCCGGTTTGTAGAACAGGAACTTTCCGACCGCGGCGGTCTTTTTGTATTCCCTGGCCCAGCTCGGATGCACCTGGCGATCATGGAAGTACAGTGCGCCATGGGTGCGATCCGGCAACTGGCGGTTGAGTGCCTTGCCGGCGATGTCCTTGGCCAGGGTGTATTCGGCGTCTTCCTTGACCTGATCGGCCTTGCCATCGCACCACCAGGAAAACTGGCAGCTCTTGGTTTCCGAACCTTGCTTGACCACTGCACACACGGTGTCGGGGAAGCCGTCATGGCCGAGGCGGTTCATCACCACGTTGGCCACCGCCTCCATTTCCAGCGTGTCGCGGCCCTTGGCTTCCCAATAGATACTGCGCGCCAGGCAGGTGATCGGATCGTCCAGCGGCGCGGTGCCGGCGGGGTCAACCGCCTGCACTTCAGTGGGGGTGATCGCTTCGGATTTGGGTGCTGGCGCCGCGCTGACTTTGTCGGCGGCCTTCTCTTCCAGCACCTGGGCTTTCTCTTCGGCCTTGGCCTTGATCGGGGTCTGATCGGTGGCGTTCACAACGCCGGCCATAAGGGTTAATGCGAAACAGCCAGCCAACCATTTCAGTCCCATGTCAGTTCTTCCGGCAACGCCCGTTCCGGGCAAGGTGTTTCGTGGGGGAGACGCCCGGTTCCCGGGGCCTTCGGAGAGTGTAGACGGCGAATACCGACGTAACGTTCCGCAGAAAAAACCGCTCGATGAAGAAAAAGACATTGCACTGACCGGGGGCCTTTCGCGCATCATGAGCGCACTCAGCTCAAGGGAGATTTCCATGCGCTTCATGCCATCCGTCTTGCGTTTTGCCGCGCTGTCCGTGGGCTTGGCCGTGGCCGCCTCGGCCATGGCTGCCGACGAGTCGCAACTGATCGAGTCGATCAATGCCTACCGCAGCCAACCGCAGCGTTGCGGCAGCCAAGCGTCCAGTGAACTGCCACCGCTGTCGGCCGATCCACGGCTGAGACTGCCGGCCAGCGGTGCGGTCGATCTGCAACAGGCCATGGCCAGCGCCAGCTACCCGATGGTCAACGTGCAGGCGATCACCCTCAACGGCCCACGGGATGCAGCGTCGGCGATGAAGGCGATTGAGGAAAGTTTCTGTCAGGTGGTGCTGGATCCGCAGTTCGTCGATGTCGGGGTCAGCCGCGCCGATCGCGACTGGCGTATTGTGCTGGCGCGACCTCTACTGTCGGCGAAGCTCGGCGATGCGCAAAGCGAAGGCCAGAAGTTGCTCGAACAACTCAACGCCGCTCGCGCCCAACCGCGTCAATGCGGCGGCCAGGCCTTTGCCGCGGCCGGGCCACTGGCCTGGAACGCGAGCCTGGGCACGATTTCCCAGGATCACAGCCGCGACATGGCCAACAACAACTACTTCGACCACAAGGACCGCGACGGCCGCACACCCGGAGACCGCGCCGAACTGGCCGGCTACAGCGGTCAACTGGTCGGCGAAAACATCGCCGCCGGGCAAGACACCGTGCGCAAGGTCGTCGACGGCTGGCTCGCCAGCCCCGGCCACTGCGCCAACCTGATGAACCCGCAATACAAAGAACTCGGCGCCGCCTACGCGACCGACCCAAAGAGCAGCGCCGGGATTTACTGGACGGCGATGTTTGGTGCGCAGTAACAGCCCTTCAGAAAACACCGAAGATCCGATGTGGGGATTGGTGGTGGATGAAGAATTCAGGGCTGGCCGCTATCAAGGGTGGGAGTGGGCTTGCTCACGAAGGGGCCGGCACATTCAGCATCGGTGTCGACTGAGCGGACGCCTTCGCGAGCAAGCCCGCTCCCACAGGGGATTGTCGCTGAATGAAGATTTCGGGGCTGGCCGCGATCAAGGGTGGGAGTGGGCTTGCTCACGAAGGGGCCGGCACATTCAATATCGATGTCGACTGAGCGGACGCCTTCGCGAGCAAGCCCGCTCCCACTGGGGATCGTGCGTGGATGGAGGATTTGCGGCTGGCCGCGATCAAGGGTGGGAGTGGGCTTGCTCACGAAGAGGCCGGCACATTCAGCATCGGTGGCGACTGACCTGACGCTTTCGCGAGCAAGCACGCTCCCACAGGAATCGCATTTATTCTGATGTGAGGCGGTGAATGCGCATCCTGAGTTCAAACCCAGATCGCGTCCCATAGCGGGTAGTCACCGAGTTTTTCCACCAGTCCGGCCCGCAGTGGATTAGCCACTACATAGCGGGCCAGTTTCACCAGATCCTCCTCTCGACGTAACGCATGATCATGAAAACCTTGCTGCCAAAGGCCTCCGGATCTACCGCTTGCCGTGTTGACTGAACGAGTACTCAGGGATTTGACCTGGCACATCAATTGGCCAAGTGTTCCTTTTTGCAATTGGATCAGCCAATGAAAATGATCGGGCATAACCACCCATGCCAATGTGTCGGCAAATCCCTCTTCCTGCGCCTGCCTGAACTGATGCACAACCAATCGACCGAGTCTGTAATCCTTGAACACCGGCTCACGCCCCAAGGTATTGGCGGTTAGTAGGTAGATCTGATTTTCTTCGCAATGACGGCCGGTTCGCAGGCGATGTGATGAGTAACGCTTGGGCATTCCTTTGCCTTGTTCATGGTTGAATTCATAAAAAGGCTAGATCAGCCATCACAGTGCGCCGAACATGTTTGTTGGCAGGATGTGTCTGTGCACTAGAAAAAGGGTGGGAGTGGGCTTGCTCACGAAGAGGCCGGCACATTCAGCATCAATATCGACTGAACTGACGCCTTCGCGAGCAAGCTCGCTCCCACAGGGGATTGCTGCTGGATGAAGAATTTGCGGCTGGCCGAAATCCAAGGTGGGATTGGTGGTGGATGAGGGATTGTGGGTTAGCCGAAATCCAGGGTGGGAGTGGGCTTGCTCACGAAGGGGCCGGCACATTCAGCATCGATGTCGACCGAGCGGACGCCTTCGCGAGCAAGCCCGCTCCCACAGGGGACATCAGTGATGTTCAGAATTGCGGGCACAAAAAAACCGGAGTCATGGCTCCGGTTTTTTTATTGTCAGTGGGTCCTCATCCCCGCTGCATACATCGCCAGTTTCAGCACACTCGCCACCACGGCGAGTGACACGACACTGCCGAACCAGATCAGCAACAACCAGCCCAGACGCTGGTACCAGCGGGAGGATCTGACCTCACGCGAATCAATGGTAGCCATCGCCAATCCTCACTTTGCCGCGGAATACGTAGTAGCTCCAGAAGGTGTACATCAGGATCACCGGCAGGATGAACAGTGCGCCGATCAAGGCGAACAACTGGCTCGAAGGCGGAGACGCCGCCGCCCACAGGCTCACCGATGGCGGGATGATGTTTGGCCAGATGCTCAACGCCAGGCCGATGTAACCGAGCAGCATCAACACCAGAGTGAACACGAACGGCCAGTGGGTGTGACGCTGACGCAAGGTGCGCAGCAGCCCGAACAACGCCAGCAGCGCCAGCACCACCAACCCGGCGAACACCATCAGGTGTCCGCTGGTCGACCAGCGAGTGGCCAGCTCCGGGTGCAACTTCAGTGTCCACGCACCAATCACCACCACCATCGCCGTCAGCAACCACGCCAGCGGCCGGGTGAACAGACGCATCCGCGACTCGAGCATGCCTTCGGTCTTGACCAGCAGCCAGGTGCTGCCCAGCAGCGCATACGCCACCACCAGACCGACGCCACACACCAGCGGGAACGGCGCCAGCCAGTCCAGGCCGCCACCGGCAAACTGCCGATTCACCACGGGAATGCCCGATACGTACGCGCCGATCGCCACACCCTGGGAGAACGTCGCCAGCAGCGAACCGCCGATGAACGCCTTGTCCCACCAGTGACGCTTTTGCGCTGACGACTTGAAGCGAAACTCGAACGCCACGCCACGGAAAATCAGCCCGCAGAGCATCAGGATCAGCGGCAGGTACAGCGCCTCCAGAATCACCCCGTAGGCCAGTGGAAAGGCGCCATACAACGCCGCACCACCGAGCACCAGCCAGGTTTCGTTGCCGTCCCACACCGGGGCGACTGTGTTCATCATCACGTCGCGCTCCTGCTCATCCGGGATCAGCGGAAACAGGATCCCCAGGCCCAGATCGAAGCCGTCCATGATCACGTACATCATCACCCCGAAGGCGATGATCACACCCCAGATCAACGAGAGATCGATACCTTGAATACCCATGACTCAATGCTCCTTCATCGGGGCGGTAGCCGCCGAAATAGGCCGGCGCGGGGTTTGCAACTGATCGCCCTCCGGCGGATGTTCGTGATGGGGCTGCGGGCCCTTGCGCACCAGTTTCATCATGTAGCCGATGCCCACGGTGAACACCGAGCAGTAGATCACCACGAACAGCAACAGCGAGGTGCTCATCTGCGCCACCGAGTGGTGCGACGCGGCGTCATGGGTGCGCATCAAACCGTAAACGACCCACGGCTGACGCCCGACTTCGGTGGTGATCCAGCCGGCCAGCAACGCGATCAACCCGCTCGGCCCCATCAGCAACACCAGACGCTGGAAGCCGCGATGCTGATAGAGCTTGCCGCCACGACGCAGCGCCAGACCGAGCACACCGACGAGGATCATCAACATGCCCAGCCCGGCCATGACGCGGAAGCTCCAGAAGATGATGGTCGAGTTCGGCCGATCCTCTTTCGGGAAGCTCTTGAGCGCCGGGATCTGCTTGTCGAGGCTGTGGGTCAGGATCAGGCTGCCGAGGTACGGAATTTCCAGCGCATATTTGGTCTTCTCCGCCTGCATGTCGGGGATGCCGAACAGCACCAGCGGCGTCGGGCCATTGTCAGCGTTTTCCCAGTGGCCCTCGATGGCGGCGATTTTTGCCGGTTGATGCTCCAGGGTGTTCAAGCCATGGGCGTCACCGACCACCGCCTGAATCGGTGCCACGATCAGCGCCATCCACAACGCCATGGAAAACATCCTGCGCACCGGCGCGGTATTGTTGCCGCGCAGCAAATGCCAGGCCGCCGACGAGCCCACGAAGAAGGCCGTGGCGACGAACGCGGCGATCGCCATGTGCGCCAGACGGAACGGAAACGACGGGTTGAACACAATCGCCAGCCAGTCCAGCGGCATCACCCGCCCGTCGACAATTTCAAAGCCCTGCGGCGTCTGCATCCAGCTGTTGGAGGCGAGAATCCAGAAGGTTGAAATCAGCGTGCCGATAGCGACCATCACCGTGGCAAAGAAGTGCAAGCCACGGCCGACGCGGTTCCAGCCGAACAGCATGACCCCGAGGAAACCGGCCTCAAGGAAGAACGCCGTCAGCACCTCATAGGTCAGCAACGGCCCGGTGATGCTCCCGGCGAAGTCGGAAAAGCCGCTCCAGTTGGTGCCGAACTGGTACGCCATGACCAGCCCCGAGACCACGCCCATGCCGAAGTTGACGGCAAAGATCTTCGACCAGAAGTGGTAGAGATCGCGGTAGGTGTCGTCACGGGTTTTCAGCCACAGGCCTTCGAGTACCGCGAGGAAACTCGCCAGGCCGATGGTGATCGCCGGGAAGATAATGTGGAACGAAACCGTGAACGCGAATTGAATTCGCGCCAGGTCCAGTGCCTCCATGTTGAGCATGATGATGTCCTCATCCAGGCTGAAAAGCGGCAGCACGTCGCCGGGCCACCGCCAGACGCGAACGCCTGCAGCCAGTCAAATTGCTATGATTTTTTATAAGTAGCGGGTCAGGCCACCGAAGACGGGATCAGGTTGCTGACCTTGGCCGCTTCGAGGCGAATCGCGACGAATTTCGAGGTCGGCGTGTAGGTCCGGTCGCCGTAGCTTTCCAGCGGCACCAGCGGGTTGGTTTCCGGGTAGTACGCCGCGGCCTGACCGGGCGGAATGTCGTAGGCGATCAGGGTGAAACCGCTGACCCGACGCTCGCGCTCGTCATCCCACAGCGCCACCAGATCGACCTTCTGCCCCGGTTCGAAACCGAGGCGCTGGATATCCTGTTCGTTGGCGAAGATCACGTCGCGCATGCCGTAGACCCCGCGATAACGGTCGTCGAGGCCGTACAGCGTGGTGTTGTACTGATCGTGGGAGCGCATGGTCTGCAGGATCAGATCCGGCTTGACCGGCAGGTTGCGCACGCCTTCGCTGATCAGGTGTTCCGGCAGCACGCACGGGGTGAACTGGGCTTTGCCGGACTCGGTGTTCCAGACCCGATCCGAGGCGTCGTTGCCGAGGTGGAAGCCGCCCGGGGTCAGCAGTTTTTCGTTGAAGTTCTCGAAGCCCGGAATCACGTCGCCGATCAGGTTGCGGATGCGTCCGTAATCGCCCACCGCCCACTCCCAGTCGATTGGATGCTTGCCCAAGGTCGCGGCGGCAATCCCGGCAATGATCGCCGGCTCGGACTTCAAGTGCGCCGACTTCGGTTTCAACTGACCGAACGACAAGTGCACCATGCTGAAGGTGTCTTCCACGGTCACGCCTTGCGGGCCTTCGGCCTGGATGTCGATGTCGGTGCGACCGAGGCACGGCAGGATCAACGCGTCGCGTCCGGTGACCAGATGGCTGCGGTTGAGCTTGGTCGAGATGTGCACGGTCAGGTCGAGTTTGCGCATCGCTTCGTGAGTGCGCGGGGTGTCCGGCGTGGCTTGGGCGAAGTTGCCGCCCAGGCCGATAAACACCTTGGCCTCGCCCCGCTCCATCGCACCGATCGCCATCACCGTGTTGTGCCCGTGCATGCGTGGCACTTTGAAATTGAAGCGTTTTTCCAGGGCGTCCATCAGCTCCTTCGGCGCCAGTTCATTGATGCCCATGGTGCGGTCGCCCTGCACGTTGCTGTGACCGCGCACCGGCGACAGGCCGGCGCCCGGACGGCCGACGTTGCCGCGCAACAGTTGCAGATTGATGACTTCCTGCAGGGTCGGCACGGAGTGCACGTGTTGGGTCAGGCCCATGGCCCAGCACATGATCACGCTTTTGGCGCGGCCATACATGCGCGCGGCCAGTTCGATGTCGTGCAACGGCACGCCGGACTGCTCGAGGATGTGCTCCCAAGTCGTGGCGTCGACTTCTGCCAGGTAGCTGTCCAGACCCGAAGTGTGCTCGGCGATAAACGCGTGATCGAACACCGGTTCGCCACCGCTGGCCTGGGCTTCACGCTCCCACTGCAGAAGGAATTTGACCATGCCGCGAATCATCGCCATGTCGCCACCCAGGGCCGGGCGGAAGTACGCGGTGTTGGTCGCTTCCCAGCCGTTGCTGAGCATTTCGATCGGATTCTGCGGGTTCTGGAAACGTTCCAGGCCACGCTCTTTCAGCGGGTTGATGCACACCACCTGCGCGCCGCGTTTCACCGCTTCACGCAGCGGTTCGAGCATGCGTGGGTGGTTGGTGCCGGGGTTCTGGCCGATGACGAAAATCGCGTCGGCATGATGCAGATCCTCGTAGACCACGGTGCCCTTGCCCACGCCCAGCGTCTCGCCCATGCTCACCGCACTGGCTTCGTGGCACATGTTCGAGCAGTCGGGGAAATTGTTGGTGCCGAAGGCGCGGACGAACAACTGATAGAGAAACGCCGCTTCGTTGCTGGCCCGGCCCGAGGTGTAGAACTCGGCCTCGTGCGGCGATTTCAAGCCCTTGAGGTGTTCGGCGATCAGCGCGAACGCGTCTTCCCAGGTGGTTTCCACATAGCGGTCGACCCGCGCGTCGTAACGCATCGGGTGGGTCAGACGGCCCTGATATTCCAGCCAGTAGTCGCTCTGCTCGGCCAGGCTCGATACCGTGTACTTGTTGAAGAACGCCGGGTCGACCAAACGCCCGGTGGCCTCCCAGTTCACCGCTTTGGCGCCGTTCTCGCAGAACTTGAGCATGCTCGCACCGGGCGCTTCACCCCAGGCACAGCCCGGGCAGTCGAAGCCGCCGTTCTGATTGGTCTTGAGCATGGCGCGGATGTTTTTCAGGGCGTTTTCACTGCCCAGCCAGCTTTTGGTCAGGCTGATCACAGCCCCCCAACCGGCAGCAGCACCCTTGTAAGGTTTGTAACGGTCGACTTGTGACATGGGACATCTCCATGACGATGCACACAGGCATGAACCTGATCTTGGTTAAACAGCGACGGCCGACTTTGCGCAGCAATAAAGTGGTCGTTTCAGTTGCCGGAGCAAGGATATGAACCGTTACAAAACATTGTCTAATCGCTATTTATGACCACATTATCGAAACCCTCTATCACGGCGAAAAACCCTTTATTTACGGGGCTTTGCGAAACTAAAGCGGTAACTTTCCAGAGAAAATAATTGATCATCGACGCGCTCAATCAAGCAGTCATAAACAGTGATTGGACGAGATCTGAAGTTGCCCATAATCTGCGCTAACCGGTTCCGTCCATGCGGACTTCCCACTTCTGCGAGGCTGTCATGTCAGAGCGTGTCTTGATCGATGGTTACAACCGCCGCGTCGACTATCTGCGCATGTCGGTCACCGACCGCTGCGACTTCCGCTGCGTGTATTGCATGGCCGAGGACATGCAGTTTCTGCCGCGCCAGCAAGTGCTGACGCTGGAGGAGATCTATCAACTGGCGCAGAGCTTCGTGGCGCTGGGCACGCGCAAGATTCGCCTGACCGGCGGCGAGCCGCTGATTCGTCCGGGCGTGGTCAAGCTGTGCGAGCAGATCGCCGCCCTGCCCGGCCTGCGTGAACTGTGCATGACCACCAATGGCTCGCAGCTGGGCAAACTCGCCGCGCCGTTGTTCGACGCCGGGGTCAAGCGGCTGAACATCAGCCTCGACAGCCTCGACCCGGATCGTTTCAGGCAAATGACCCGCACCGGTGATCTGGCGCAGGTGATCAGCGGCATCGATGCGGCGCGCAAGGCCGGTTTCACCCGAACCAAACTCAACGTGGTGGTGATGCAGGGGCGCAACGATCAGGAGATCAACGATCTGGTGAGCTTCGCCATCGACCGCCAGCTCGACGTCTCCTTCATCGAGGAAATGCCGCTGGGGATCATCAGCGAACACAGCCGCGCCGAGTCGTTTTTCTCCAGCGCCCAGGTGCGCGAAAAAATCGCCGAGCGCTACACCCTGATCGATTCCGCCGAATCGACCCAAGGCCCGTCGCGCTACTGGCGGCTGGCCGAGGCGCCAGACATTCGTCTGGGCTTTATCTCGCCGCACAGCCACAATTTCTGCGGTACTTGCAACCGGGTGCGGCTGACTGTCGAGGGGCGCCTGCTACTGTGTCTGGGTAACGAGCATTCGGTGGATCTCAAAGCCGTGCTGCGCGCTCATCCGGGGCAACCAGAGCGGCTGGAGAAGGCCATCATCGAAGCGATGAAACTCAAGCCGTATCGGCACAATTTCGAAGTGAACGACGACGTTCAGGTCGTGCGCTTCATGAACATGACCGGCGGTTGAGCCGCCCTCACCCTGCGTAACCGGGATCGCCCAGCATGATCATCAGACCCAAGGTCAACCAATTCGCCATCCTCTTCACCCTCAAGGGTTCGATCGCCAAACGTATCGCCCTGCGCACCCTGATGGTCACCCTGCTGGCTTCTGCCATCGTGCTGATTGAAATGCTCCATCCGAGCAACTTCACCAAGGTCAACGCCACGCCATTCACCCTGCTCGGGCTGTCACTGTCGATCTTCATGAATTTTCGCAACAACGCCTGCTACGACCGCTGGTATGAAGCGCGCAAGGCCTGGGGCGATGTGCTGGTGCACATCCGTTCAGTAATTCGCGAAACCCATGTCATCCGCGAATCGGCGCAGCGCAAGCCGTTGCTGCTCAACCTCTGCGGGTTTGCTCATGCGCTGAATGCGCGATTGCGCCGGGAAAGCGAAGCGGCGGCCAGCAGCAAGTGGATCACCCCGCAACACGATGCGCGGGTGCCGGACTACAGTGGACGGATTCTGCAGCAGGTCGGCCAGCAGTGCTCCGACCTGCATCAAAGCGGTGAACTGAGCGAGTGGCGCTACATGCTGCTGGCGAATCATCTGACCAGCCTGACCCAGGCGCAAGCGGTGTGCGAGCGGATCAAGAACACCCCGCTGCCCTTCCCCTACACCTTGCTGCTGCACCGCACGATTTACCTGTTCTGCATCCTGCTGCCGTTCGCCATGGCCGAACCGCTGGGCTGGCTGACCCCGCTGTTCACGGCGATTGTCAGCTACACGTTCTTTGGTCTGGATGCGATTGCCGATGAACTGGAAGACCCGTTCGGCCGCGACGAAAACGATTTGGCGACTGACTCGCTGGTGCGCACCATCGAGCGTGACATTCTCAGCGAACTGGGCGAAATCGACCTGCCGCCGATGTTGCTGCCGGTGGACTATGTGCTGAGCTGAGCTCGCTCCCTCTGTAGGAGTGAGCCTGCTCGCGATAGCGGTCGCCCAGTCAGTAAAGATGTTGGCTGTGCCGCCGTCATCGCGTGCAGGCTCACTCCTACAGGTTCCAGGTACACCCCGCCGAATGGCAGGTCAACCCACCTCCAAAT